>NZ_JBHZDA010000036.1:3236-62125 GCF_042755665.1 Streptomyces sp. NPDC059142 | reverse complement strand
CCCCCGGGCCGCCCGGGGGCCGGGAGCGCGGTCCTGGTCAGGCGTGGCAGGCCATGGGCACGCCGTCGTTCATCGTCGTCATGTCAGCGACGACGGTGAACAGGTCCAGCGGTGAACCCTCGGGCTCCCCGGCCAGCTCGGTGTACGCGCGGTGCAGATTGGCCACCAGCCGCTCGCTCTCGCGCAGCTCCGCGAACTCCCCGAGGTCGGCCCGGCGCGCGGCCTCCAGCGGGGTGAGTCCCTGGGCGTGGCTCGTCCCGGCCAGCTCGGTGACGTACCGGAGATAGCGCTCGGTGGCGTCGTACGCCGTGGGGTCGGTGAGCGGACCGTGGCCCGGTACGACCACGGACGCGTCCAGCGAGCGCAGCACGTCCAGCGCCCGCAGGGAGCCGCGCAGCGAGCCCATCGGGACGAACGGTGTGCCGCCCTGGAAGACCAGGTCGCCGGTGAAGACGACGCCGTGGTCCGGCAGATGCACGATCGAGTCCCCGAGGGTGTGCGCCACGCCCGGGTGGATCACCCGTACCTCGGTGTCGCCCACGTACAGGGTGAGCCGGTCGGTGTAGGTCACGCTCGGGGCGATGATGCCGATGTCCCCGAAGTCGGTGCGGGGCCAGATCAAGTGGAGCTGGTGGCCCGCCGAGAGCTGTTCGCTCCGGCACGCCTCATGGCCGACGACGGTGGCCTCCGGCAGGAACACCTGGTTGCCGTAGGTGTGATCACCGTGGTGGTGCGTGGTGACGATGGTGCGCGGCAGTTCGGCCCCGGCCAGCAGGATCGCCTCGCGCAGCAGCCGGGCCCGCCGTTCGGTGGCCGTGGTGTCGACGAGAAGTGTCGCGCCGCCGTCACTGATGAAGCCGGCGTTGTTCAGACACCAGCCGCCGTCGGGCTGGACATAGGCGTGCACCCCGGGGGCGAGACGGACGGTGTACGGATCGGTGGCGGGCATCACATCGGTGGCAGGCATCAAAACTCCTGTGGGGGCGGGAAGTTCCCCCGAGCCTGCCAGCCGGCGGACGGCCCGGGAGAACCGCCCCCGGCCCGTAAGGGCGTCGCCCCGCACCCGACCGTGTCCGGTTGACCCTCGGCGGCCGGACGGCCGGGGCGACGCCCCGCGGTGACGGGCCGCCCCCGCCGCCCGTCACCGCCGTGGCGGGAACAGATCGTTCCGGCTTGCGCGAGGCGTGCGGGCGGCAGAGGCTGCGAGGTATGAAGGCCATCAGCTACCGCCGTTACGGCGGCCCCGAGGTCCTGGAGTACGGCGACCATCCCGAGCCGAAGGTGGGCCCCGACTCCGTGCTGGTCGAGGTGCGGGCCGCCGCCGTGAACCCCGTGGACTGGAAGTGCCGCGAGGGCTATCTCGACGGGATCCTCGACACGGTCTTCCCGGTGATCCCGGGGTGGGACGTGGCCGGGGTCGTCGTGCGGCCCGGCGCGGCGGCCACCGGATTCGCCGCCGGGGACGAGGTCATCGGGTACGTCCGCGAGGACTTCCTCTCCCGGGGCACCTTCGCGCAGTACGTGGCCGCCCCGATCCGTACCCTCGCGCACAAGCCCAGCTCGCTCGCTTTCGCCGAGGCGGCCGGGCTGCCCCTGGTCGGGCTCACCGCCCATCAGGTGCTCCACCGGGTGCTGCGGGTACGGCCCGGCGAGACCGTGCTCGTCCACGCGGCGGCCGGCGCGGTCGGCTCCGCCGCCGTCCAGCTCGCCCGCCACCTCGGCGCCCGGGTCATCGGCGCCGCCCGCGCCTCCGGCCAGGACCACATCAGGGCGCTCGGCGGCGAACCCGTCACCTACGGGGACGATCTGGCCGCCCAGGTCAGGGCGCTGGCGCCGGACGGTGTGGACGCGGCGTTCGACATCATCGGCGGCGACCTCCTGCGTGCGACGCCCGGCCTGCTCGCGCCCGGCGGCCGACTGGCCTCCATCGCCGACGCCGGCGTCACCGACCTGGGGGGCAGCTACGCCTTCGTCCGCCCCGACCCCGCCGATCTGACGGAGCTGGCGGGCCTCGCGGAACAGGGCGTGCTGTCGGTGGCGGTGGCGCGGACCTTCCCCCTGGAGCACGCCGTGGACGCGTTCCGCTTCGCGGAGGCGGGCGGCGCGGGCGGCAAGGTGATCGTCACCACGGACTGACCCGGCCGGGCGGCGGAGCCGTCAGACCAGCACCGTCACCGCGAACGCCGCCAGCAGCAGGGCGCAGGCCGCCGCCGTGAGCGCGCCCCGCTCCGAGAGCCGTGGCGGCCTCGCCGCCTCCAGCGCCCGCAGCCGCCGGTGCGCCACGCCCAGGAAGCCGAGCCACACCAGGGCGCTCAGCGCCGCGCCGGTCAGCCCCGCCGCGGTCGCGCCGCCGTGGACGGCCTGGCGGGCCCCCAGGATCGCCACCACCGTGCAGGAGAGCGTCGTACGGCGCCACGCCAGCCGGGTGCGCTCCGGCTGGAGCCCCGGGTCCCGCTCCGGGGGCGCCGCCGGGACCGTCATCCGGCCCGCCCCAGGACGACGATCACCAGCATCGCCACCGCGACCAGCCCCACCGCCAGGCTCAGCAGCGTGGGGAAGGCGGAGACCGGCAGATCCTCACCGCGCCGCATCGCCCGCTCGCACCGCACCCAGTGGTTGACCGCGCGCAGCGCGCACAGCGCCCCCGCCGCGAGCAGCGCCACCGCGAGTCCGGCCCGTACGCCCCAGCGCAGGTCCGGCAGGAACTGGTCGACCGCGAACCCCCCGCCGACCAGCGCGAGCGCCGTGCGGATCCAGGCGAGGAACGTCCGCTCGTTGGCCAGCGAGAAGCGGTAGTCCGGGGTCGTGCCCTCCTCGCCGATCCGCCGGGGCGAGAACCACAGCCGGAGGCTCCGTGCAAAGTCGATCACCTGCCGCACCCTACGCGCGTGGCGCGGGCCCCGCGCGCAGCGCCCTGAGCCGTCGGTACGCCTCGGCCCCGTCCGGCACCCACTCCCATCCGCCGGGCCCGTCGGCCAGCCGGCGCTCCAGCTCCTCCTCCGGCACGAAGGCGTGCCAGGCGATCTCCTCCGCCTGGGGCCGCACCGGCAGCGCGCAGACCACCTCGTAGACCCGCGACCACGAGCGGAACCCGCCGGGCTCCGGGGAGGTGTAGAGGAACGAGAACAGCGGTACGGGGCGGTCGAGCCCCGACACCCCCAGCTCCTCCTCCGCCTCGCGCAGCGCCGCCTCGTCGTAGCCCTCGCCCGTACCGACGACCCCGCCCACGAACATGTCGTACATCGACGGGAAGGCCAGCTTGACCGCCGTTCTGCGGTGGACGAAGACCCGGCCCCGCGGGTCGCGTACGAACACGAAGACACAGCGGTGGATCAGGCCCTTCGCGTACGCCTCCCCGCGCGGCGCCTGCCCGATGACGTGGTCGTTCTCGTCGACTATGTCCAGGATCTCGTCTGCGGCACTCATGGCGTCCATCCAACCAGTTGACTCGTTACTCGCCCGTACGGAAGATCGGACCATTCACCCGCCCGGCCCGTGAAGGATGGAAACCATGGCGTACGACGCCGATGTGATCGTGATCGGGGCCGGCCTCGCGGGCCTGGTCGCCACCGCCGAACTGGTCGACGCGGGCCGCTCCGTCATCGTCCTCGACCAGGAGCCCGAGCGGTCGATCGGCGGACAGGCGCACTGGTCCTTCGGCGGGCTGTTCCTCGTCGACTCGCCCGAACAGCGCAGACTCCGCGTCAAGGACAGCCATGACCTCGCCCTCCAGGACTGGCTCGGTACGGCCGGGTTCGACCGCCCGGAGGACCACTGGCCGCGCAAGTGGGCCGAGGCGTACGTCGACTTCGCGGCGGGCGAGAAGCGGGCCTGGCTGCACGGGCAGGGCATACGGTTCTTCCCGGTGGTCGGCTGGGCGGAGCGCGGCGGGTACGACGCCACCGGCCACGGCAACTCCGTACCCCGCTTCCACATCACCTGGGGCACCGGACCCGGCGTCGTGGCGCCCTTCGAGCGCCGGGTGCGCGCGGGGGTCGCGAAGGGCCTGGTGAGCTTCCGCTTCCGTCACCGGGTCACCGGCCTCGGCTCGACGGCGGGCGCCGTGGACACCGTGACCGGCGAGACCCTGGAGCCCAGCGACGCCCCGCGCGGCACCGCGAGCAGCCGTACGGTCACCGGCGCCTTCGCACTGCGCGCCCAGGCCGTGATCGTCACCTCGGGCGGCATCGGCGGCAACCACGACCTGGTGCGCGCCCAGTGGCCCGAGCGGCTCGGCACCCCGCCGCGGAAGCTGCTCTCCGGGGTGCCCGCGCATGTGGACGGGCTGATGCTCGGCATCGCGGAGGCGGCGGGCGCCCACCACATCAACGGCGACCGGATGTGGCACTACACCGAGGGCATCGAGAACTGGAACCCGATCTGGGCCCGGCACGGCATCCGGATCCTGCCGGGGCCCTCCTCCCTCTGGCTGGACGCGCGCGGCAAACGGCTGCCCGTACCGCTCTTCCCCGGTTTCGACACGCTCGGCACCCTGGAGCACATCACGCGCTCCGGCCACGAGCACACCTGGTTCGTGCTCGACCGGCGCATCATCGGCAAGGAGTTCGCGCTCTCGGGCTCCGAGCAGAACCCCGACCTCACCGGGAAGTCCGTCCGCGACGTCCTCGGGCGGGCCCGCGCCGATGTCCCGGGCCCGGTGAAGGCGTTCATGGACAAGGGCGCCGACTTCGTCGTCGAGCGGGACCTGGGTGCCCTGGTGCGCGGTATGAACGCGCTCACCGAGGAGCCGCTGATCGACGAGGCCGAGCTGCGCCGTGAGATCACCGCGCGCGACCGTGAGATCACCAACCCCTTCACCAAGGACCTCCAGGTCACCGCGGTACGGGGCGCCCGGAAGTTCCTCGGCGACCGGCTGATCCGTACGGCGCCCCCGCACCGCATCCTCGACCCGGAGGCGGGCCCGCTGATCGCCGTACGGCTGAACATCCTGACCCGCAAGTCCCTCGGCGGCCTGGAGACCGATCTGTCCTCGCGGGTCCTCACCGCGGCGGGCGACCCGCTGCCCGGGGTCTACGCGGCGGGCGAGGCGGCCGGGTTCGGCGGCGGCGGGGTGCACGGCTACCGCTCGCTGGAGGGCACGTTTCTGGGCGGCTGCATCTTCTCCGGGCGTACGGCGGGACGGGCGGCGGCCCGCGCCCTCGGCTGACCCAACATCCCTGCCCGAAAGGCGCGTTGACGGTCGTACCCGCAGGTCACGGTCGGGCGGTATGCCCAACAGGGCTGTCCTGTAAGCCAGTTGGCGGGGCTATGTAACAAATACGCTCTTGACGCGGAGCGTCACCTCCGGTTGGCTGTGCGCGATCATCGCTCGAACATGTGCCCTGGAGGATTACGCGGAATGCCCCCGCCTCCGCCACCCCTGGGCCGTTCACGAAGACGGGCCCAACGGAACTTACGCTCCGCCCAGTTCTTCGATCCGGCCCTCGACGACGCCGAACTGGGCGCCGTAAGAGATCAGTTGGCCCAAGGCCGCTGGTCGCAAGCTCGCACCCTGCTCGCCGCCACCGGCGAGGACTGGGACCGGCGCGGTCACCGCGTCATCGTGCTCGCCCAGGCCGCGGGCGCCGCCACCTGGGCCGGTGACTGGCTCCTCGCCGAACCCGACAGCGCCGACGCCGCCACCCTGCTCGCCTGCGCCGACGTCCTCGCCGTACTCCACGGCAAGGACGGCGCGAAGGACACGGGGAAGGGCGGCGGGAAGGACACGGGGAAGGGCGGCGGCCGTACCGGCGGCAAGGACGGCGCCCCGGTCCGGGACAGCAAGGACCGGGCGCGCGAACAGGGCGCCAGGGACGCCTGCCGTGACGCGATCCGGCGGGCCCCCGCCGACCCCACCCCCTGGCTCGGCCTCCTGCTCCTCGCCCGCACCCTCGGCACCGAGGAGGAGACCTCCCGCTTCTTCGACGAGGTCAGGACCCGCCACCCCGACCACCACCACGCGCACCACCTGATGGCCGCCCGGCTCGCGGAACGCCCCACGGAACCCGGCCGCGAGAGCTTCCACGAGGTCTACGACTTCGCCTCCTGGGCCGCCGAACAGGCCCCCGCGGACTCGCCGCTCTCGGTGCTCCCCGTCGTCGCCCACGCCGAGCGCTACCGCGTGCTCGCCGCCACCGGGCACGAGCCCCCCGACCCCGCCGCCTCCGGCCACTGGACGGGACGGCGCGCCCGCCAGGTGCTCAAGGGCGCGTTCGACTGGTGGCTGGAGTGGGAGGGCGAGGAGCACCCACGCAACCGCGTGGACCTGAACTTCCTGGCCCACGCCCTCTTCCACGACGGACGGCTCGCCGAGTCCGCCGCGCTCTTCCACCGCATCGGCCGCCACATCACCCCGGCGCCCTGGGCCTACCCGGACCACGATCCGCACACCGCGTTCCTCGCCGCGCGCGACACCGCGCTCGGCTCCGCCTGACGGCCGTCCCGTACGACCACTCCGTACGACCCCGGCTCCACAGGACCCGCTCCGTACGACCCGCTCCGCACGATCCCCGCTGTTCCGCATGGTGCGTTCCGCGCACCTGAACTCCGAGAGGACACCCCTGTCATGTCGACGGGCAGACCGAGCACCGCTGAGATCAACACGTACAAAGGGCAGGACCGCGCGCTGCGCGCCAACCGGCTCGGCACGGTGGGGCTGCTGCTCTCCGTGCTCGCCGCGAGCGCGCCGATGCTGGTGGTCGCCGGCGTCATGCCCACCGTCTTCGGTGTCATGGGCATCGTCGGCCAGCCGCTGCTCTACGTGATCCTCGGCATCGTCCTGGTGCTCTTCAGCTTCGGCTACGCGGAGATGAGCCGGCACGTCCACAACGCCGGTGCGTTCTACGCGTACATCGCCCGCGGCCTCGGCCCGACCGCGGGCGCCGGAGCCTCCCTCCTCGCCCTCGTCGCGTACAGCGCCATGCAGTTCGCCGTCTACGGCCTGCTCGGCTTCGAGGTCTCGGGGCTCCTCGCCACCTATCTGGACCTCTCCGTGCCCTGGTGGGTGCCGGCCCTCGGCGCCGCCGCGGTCGTCGGACACCTCGGCTGGCTGAAGATCGACCTCAACGCCAAGGTCCTCGGGGTGCTGCTGGCCGTCGAGTGCGTCCTCGTCGTCATCTTCGACGTCGCCACCCTCTCCTCCCCGGGCCCCGAGGGCCTGTCCCTCACGGCCTTCGACCCCACCACCGTCACGGGCGCCGGCTTCGGCACCGCGCTCTGCTTCTGCGTCGCCGCCTTCGTCGGCTGCGAACAGGCCCCCGTGTACGCGGAGGAGACCAACCGGCCCCAGATCGTCGTCTCCCGGGTGATGTTCCTGGCCGTCGGCTACGCCTCGCTGTTCCTGGCCTTCAGCGCCTGGGCGCTGACCGTCGCCGCCGGACCCGGCTCGATCGTGAAGGTCTCGGCGGAACAGGGCCCCGGCCTGCTCTTCGGGCTCACCGAGGCGCGGCTCGGCGCCACCTTCGCCGACGTCCTGCACGTCCTGTTCGTGACGGGCATGTTCGCCGCGCTGCTCAGCTTCCACAACGTCGTCGCCCGCTACGCCTTCGCCATGGGGCGCGAGGGGCTGCTGCCCGCCGCCTTCGGCCGCACCACCCGGGCCAGCGGGGCGCCCGCCTCCGGCTCCGTCCTCCAGTCCCTGATCTCGGTGGCCGCCATCGCCGCCTTCGCCCTCACCGACGACAGGCCCACCGGTGACCCGACGGCGCCGGTGCTGCGCCTGTTCACCTGGATGGGCAGCGTCGGCGCGCTCGGCATCATCACCCTGATGGCGCTCGCCTCCTGCGCCGTCATCGCCTTCTTCGTCAAGCGCGGCGCCGGCCGCGCCCACGCCCCGCGTCTGGTCTCCTCCGGGCTGGCCATCGTCGCGCTCCTGACGATCGCCTTCTACACGGTCAAGGATTTCGGCGTCCTGATCGACGCGGGCCCCGGCTCCGCGCTGAGCTGGATCCTGCCCGCGATCATCGGGGTCGCCCTGGCCGCGGGGCTCGTGTACGGGGCGGTCCTGCGCTCGGTCAAGCCCGAGACGCACGCCCGGATCGGGCTCGGGAACGAGGCGTTCCAGCTGGAGAAGGTGGCGGAGTCGGCGCAGACGACCTCCGTCTGAGGACGCCGGACCGAGGACGACGGACCGAGTACGCCGGGCCGAGGACGACGACAGGGCGAACTGATACGCCGAGCTGACACGGCGAACTGATACGTCGACCTGACACGACGAACGCCCGCGGCCCGGGAGACCGGGCCGCGGGCGTTCCTCGCAGCGGTCCTAGACGATCAGCGACAGCAGCAGCACGGCCCCGAGGCCGACCACGGAGATGATCGTCTCCATCACCGACCAGGTCTTCAGCGTCTGCCCGACGCTCATCCCGAAGTACTCCTTCACCAGCCAGAACCCGGCGTCGTTCACATGGCTGAAGAAGACCGAGCCCGCGCCGATCGCCAGCACCAGCAGCGCGGCGTGCGTGGTGGACATGTCCGCCGCCAGCGGCGCCACCAGACCGGCGGCCGAGATGGTCGCCACCGTCGCCGAGCCGGTGGCCAGCCGGATCGCGACGGCGATCAGCCAGCCCAGCAGCAGCGCGGGGATCGACCAGTCCTTGGAGAGGTCCAGGATCATCTGGCCCACCCCGGAGTCGACCAGCGTCTGCTTGAAGCCGCCGCCGGCGCCGACGATCATCAGCACGCCCGCGATCGGGGCCAGCGACTTCTCCACGGTGGTGGAGATCCGGCCCTTGGTGAACCCGGCCGCGCGGCCCAGCGTGAAGATCCCCACCAGCACGGCGGCCAGCAGCGCGACCAGCGGGGAGCCGACCACGTCCGCGATCCGCTGGACGGTGTGCTCCGGGTCGTCCACGACGATGTCGACGAGCGCCTTGGCCAGCATCATCACCACGGGCAGCAGCACGGTGGCGACGGTCGCACCGAAGCCGGGGCGCTTCGCCAGATCGTCCGAGGTGCGCTGCGGGATCATCGACTCGGGCGCGGGGAGGTCCACCCAGCGGGCCGCGTACCGAGAGAACAGCGGCCCCGCGATGATCACGGTCGGGACGGCGACGACCACACCCAGCGCCAGCGTGACCCCGAGGTCCGCGCCGATCGCGTCGATCGCGACCAGCGGCCCGGGGTGCGGCGGGATCAGCCCGTGCATCACGGAGAGCCCGGCCAGCGCCGGGATACCGATCCGCATCAGCGAGTAGTTGCCGCGCTTGGCGACGAGCAGCACCACCGGGATCAGCAGCACGATGCCGACCTCGAAGAAGAGCGGCAGCCCGATCACCGAGGCGATCAGGACCATCGCCCAGGGCATCGCCCGCCCGCTCGTCCTGGCGAGGATCGTGTCGACGATCTGGTCGGCGCCGCCGGAGTCCGCGAGCAGCTTGCCGAGGATCGCGCCGAGCGCGATCAGCACGCCCACTCCGGCGACCGTGGAGCCCAGCCCGGCGGAGAAGCTGGTGATGACCTTGTCCAGCGGTGCGCCCGCGAAGGCGCCGAGCGCCAGCGAGCCCAGCGTCAGGGCGAGGAAGGCGTGGAGTTTGAAGACGGTGATGAGCAGGACGATGACGGCGATGCCGCCGAGGACGGCGAGGCCCAACTGCGCGTTGCCCGCCGAGGTGATGGGCTCTGCGGCGTCCGCTGCCAGTGTCTCGACACTGAGACCGGTCACGGGTATCACGGGAACTTCCTTCAGCTTTCGAGCCGGCGCAGCGCGGCGACGGCTCGTTCGGTGATTTCCTCCGGGGTGCCGGACACGTCGACGGCGACACCCGCCTCGTCGGCCCCCAGGTTCTCCAGCGCCGCGTACTGCGAGTCGAGCAGCGCGGTGGGCATGAAATGCCCCTTGCGTTCGGCCATCCGCCGTTCGACGAGCGGGCGCTCGCCGGCGAGGTGGAGGAAGACGGCGCCGGGCGCGGCGGCCCGCAGCCGGTCGCGGTAGGCGCGCTTGAGCGCGGAGCTGCTGACCACCCCGCCGAGCCCGGCCCGGCCATGGGCCCAGTCGCCGATGGCGTCCAGCCAGGGCCACCGGTCGGCGTCCTCCAGCGGGGTGCCGGCGGACATCTTGGCGATGTTCTCCGGCGGGTGGAAGTCGTCGCCCTCGGCGTACGGGACGCCCAGCGCGGCGGCGAGCAGAGGGCCGACCGTGGTCTTGCCGGTCCCTGCCACGCCCATCACCACGACGACGTGGGGGGTGTTCATGTCATGCCTCGCTGTCTTCTTCGACATCGGTCCCGCGCGGACACGGACATCGGTCCGTCGCGCCACTGAAACCTATTAGGTACGACATATTCAAGAGGTTGTGATCTAAACGTCGTACTTTTTACTCACGGCCCGCGCCCCGTAGGCTTGCCGCATGACCACAGAAGGCCGGGGCTTGCATACCCGTGTGCTGGACACCCTCGGTCTCGCGATCACGTCGGGCGAGTACCCCCCGGGCGGTGTCGTCCGTACGGACGAGGTCGCCCAGCGCTTCGACGTCTCCCGGACCGTGGTCCGCGAAGTGGTCCGCGTCCTCGAATCCATGCACCTGGTGGAGTCGCGGCGCCGCGTCGGTGTGACCGTACGGCCCACCGAGGAGTGGAACGTCTACGATCCGCGCGTCATCCGCTGGCGCCTCGCCGGACCCGACCGCCCCCGCCAGCTCCGCTCGCTGACCACACTGCGCTCGGCGGTCGAACCGGTCGCCGCCGGTCTCGCCGCCCGGCACGCCACGCCCGAGCAGTGCGCCGCCCTCACCGAGCAGGCGCTCGGCATGGTCGCCACCTCGCGCGGGGGCCGGCTGGGGGAGTACCTCGTCCATGACATCGCCTTCCACCGGGTGGTCCTCAACGCGTCGGGCAACGAGATGTTCGCCCGGCTCGGCGATGTGGTCGCCGAGGTCCTCACGGGCCGCACCCGGCACCGGGTGATGTTCGACGACCCCGACCCCGCGGCCGTCACCCTGCACGTCCAGGTCGCGGAGGCGGTACGGGAGGGCGACTTCGTCCGCGCCGAGGAGCTGACCCGGGAGATCGCCGTCGGCGCCCTCGAAGAACTGGACGTTCTGGCGCCCTGACGAGCCACAACGGGACCTTCCGTCACTCCGGAGCCCCGGTACACGGGATAGTGGGGGGAAGGAAACGGAGAACGCCTCGGGGCGCCTCCGGCTCCCCGGTATGTCATCAGGTACGACGAAAGGCAGGTCCTGGCATGGCGCAGCAGGTGCAGGGGGTCATCGCCCCCGGCAAAAACGAGCCGGTACGGGTCGAGACGATCGTCGTACCCGACCCCGGCCCCGGCGAGGCCGTGGTGAAGGTGCAGGCGTGCGGTGTCTGCCACACCGATCTGCACTACAAGCAGGGCGGGATCAACGACGAGTTCCCCTTCCTCCTCGGCCACGAGGCCGCCGGTGTCGTCGAGTCGGTCGGCGCGGGCGTCACGGAGGTCGCCCCCGGCGACTTCGTGATCCTCAACTGGCGTGCGGTGTGCGGCACCTGCCGGGCGTGCCGGCGCGGCCGCCCCCAG
This sequence comes from Streptomyces sp. NPDC059142, assembly GCF_042755665.1. Lineage (NCBI taxonomy): Bacteria > Bacillati > Actinomycetota > Actinomycetes > Kitasatosporales > Streptomycetaceae > Streptomyces > Streptomyces sp. NPDC059142. The sequence goes on along the minus strand of NZ_JBHZDA010000036.1, from coordinate 50,629 downwards.
TACTGCTTCGACACGCACAACGCCCGGCAGAAGATGACGCTGACCGACGGTACGGAGCTGTCCCCGGCGCTGGGCATCGGCGCCTTCGCCGAGAAGACCCTGGTCGCGGCCGGCCAGTGCACCAAGGTCGACCCGACGGTCTCCCCGTCCGTCGCCGGCCTCCTGGGCTGCGGGGTGATGGCGGGCATCGGCGCCGCGATCAACACCGGACAGGTCGGACGCGGCGACTCCGTCGCCGTCATCGGCTGCGGCGGCGTCGGCGACGCGGCGATCGTCGGCGCGCGGCTCGCGGGCGCGGCCCGGATCATCGCCGTCGACATCGACGACCGCAAGCTGGCGACCGCGCGCACGATGGGCGCCACCCACACCGTCAACTCCCGTACCCACGACGCCGTCGAGGCGATCCGCGAACTGACCGGCGGCAACGGCGCGGACGTCGTCATCGAGGCGGTCGGCCGCCCGGAGACCTACCAGCAGGCGTTCTACGCCCGCGACCTGGCCGGCACCGTCGTCCTGGTCGGTGTCCCCACCCCCGAGATGAAGCTCGAACTGCCGCTGCTCGACGTGTTCGGCCGCGGCGGCGCCCTCAAGTCCTCCTGGTACGGCGACTGTCTGCCCTCCCGTGACTTCCCGATGCTCGTCGACCTCCACCAGCAGGGCCGGATCGACCTCGCCGCGTTCGTCACGGAGACCATCGGCCTCGACGACATCGAGAAGGCGTTCGAGCGGATGCACGAGGGTGACGTCCTGCGTTCGGTGGTGGTCCTCTGATGTCCGTACGCATCGACCATCTCGTCACCTCCGGCACCTTCGCGCTCGACGGCGGCACCTGGGACGTCGACAACAACGTCTGGATCATCGGTGACGACACCGAGGCGGTCGTCGTCGACGCCGCCCACGACGCCGCCGCCATCGAAGCCGCGCTGAACGGCCGGACGCTGCGCGCGATCGTCTGCACCCACGCGCACAACGACCACATCGACGCGGCCCCCGCGCTCGCCGCCGCCACCGGCGCGCCGATCCTGCTCCACCCCGACGACCTGCCGCTGTGGAAGCAGACCCACCCCGAGCGGCTGCCGGACGGCGAACTGACCGACGGCGGCACGGTCGCCGTCGCGGGCACCACCCTGACCGTGCTCCACACACCGGGGCACGCGCCGGGCGCGGTCTGCCTGTACGCCCCCGAACTGGCGACGGTCTTCACCGGCGACACCCTCTTCCAGGGCGGTCCCGGCGCCACCGGACGGTCGTTCTCGCACTTCCCGACCATCATCGACTCGATCCGCGACCGGCTGCTCACCCTGCCGCCGGAGACAGCGGTACGCACGGGCCACGGCGATCCGACGACCATCGGTGACGAGGCGCCCCACCTCTCCGAGTGGATCCGGCGCGGCCACTGAGCCGTACGGTCCCGCTCAGAGCGGAGGCAGCCGCAGCCGGCTCTCGAACCGGTGCTCCTCACCGGTCAGCGGATCGGTGAACTCCAGCACCCGCGCGAGGAGCCGCAGCGGCCGCCCGTAGTCGTCACGGGCGCTCTCCCGGACGACCGGGTAGACCGGGTCGTCCAGGAGCGGCAGCCCGAGACGGTTCATATGGACCCGGAGCTGATGGGTACGGCCGGTGACCGGCAGCAGCCGGTAGCGGCCGTACCCGCCCCGGTGCTCCAGCAGCTCGATCCGGCTCTCCGCGTTGGGCTCGCCCGGCACCTCCCGCGCCGCGATCACCCCGCGCTCCTTCTCGATCCGGCCGCGCACGGTGACGGGCAGCGCCACCGCCGGGTCGTACGGCGCCACCCCCTCGTACTCCTTGCGCACCAGCCGGTCCCGGAACATCGTCTGGTACGCGCCCCGGTCCCCGGCCCGTACGACGAAGAGCACCAGCCCCGCCGTCAGCCGGTCGAGCCGGTGCGCGGGCTGGAGCGCCGGCAGCCCCAGCGCACACCGCAGCCGCGCCTGCGCGGTCTCGGTGACATGCCGGCCGCGGGGGGTGGTGGCCAGGAAGTGCGGCTTGTCCGCGACGACGATCCGCTCGTCCCGGTACACCACCCCGACCTCGAACGGCACCCGCTCCTCGGGGGCGAAGTCCCGGTGGAACCAGACGTACCGCCCGGCCGTGTACGGCTCGTCGGCGGCGACCGGCCCGCCCTCCCCGACGAACCGCCCGTCCCACACCATCGCCTCGACGCGCCCCACACCGACCGCGTCCCCGAACCGGGCCACCAGATGGTCCCGTACGGTCGCCCACCGCCCGTCCGGATCCGGGGGCAGCCGCAGCCGTACGGGATCGACACCGTCCCGCTGGGGGAGGGGCGCGGGCGGCGGGGCCGGATGTCTGCGGGGCACGCGCCGCAGCGTACCGGGGGCGGCGCCCGGTCCGTGTCCCCCGTTCGGCCCCGGACCTGCGGCGCAGCGCCGGGATGAGAGCGGATCCGGTGGCCGACGCCCGCATGATGGGCCGGTGATCAGCGTCCTGTTCGCCATCCTGACCGCGCTCAGCAACGGCTCCGCCTCGGTGCTCCAGCGCCGCGCCGCGGCCACCGTCCCCGACTCCCAGGCGATGCGTCTCTCGCTGATCGGAAGGCTGCTGCGGCAACCGGTCTGGCTGGCGGGGATCGGTCTGGTGCTGGTGGCCGCCCTCTGTCAGGCGGTGGCGCTCGCTACCGGGCCGATCGCCGTGGTCCAGCCGATCTTCGTCATCGAACTGCCCGCCACCCTGCTGCTGGCGGGCCGTCTCTTCAGGATCCGGGTGCCCCGCTCGGTCTGGACCGGCGCCGCCGCCGTCACCTGCGGTCTGGCGCTGGGGCTCGCCGCCGCGGCCCCCGGCGGCGGCACCGAGAGCGTCCACGGCACGGCCTGGATCATGGCGCTGCTGCTCACGGGGGTCTTCGAGGCGCTGGTGATCCTCTGGGCGCTGCGGCTGCGCGGCAATCCGCGCGCCGCGCTCCTCGGGCTCGCCGCCGCCTGCGGATACGCGCTGACCGCCGCCCTGATGAAGGACGCCGTCTCCCGTCTCGACCACGGCGGGGCCGGCGCGCTCTTCGCCTCCTGGCAGCTCTACGCCATGGCGGTGGCCGGGGTGGGCGCGCTCTTCCTCCTCCAGAACGCCCTCCAGGCGGGGTCGCTGGCCGCCTCCCAGCCGATGCTCACCCTCGGCGACGCGCTGATCTCCATCGCGTACGGGGTGACCCTCTACGGCGAGACCGTGCGCACCGGCTGGTGGCTGCTGCCCGAACTCGCCGCGATCGGCCTGATCGCGGCCGGCTGTGTCCAACTGGCCCGCTCCCCGCTGGCCGGGGGAGCGCCGCCGCCCCCGCGCCGCGTCCGCTGACCGGGAGGGCGCGGGGCTGCGCGGGGGCGGCGCGGAGAGGGTGCGCCGCTCTCAGCCGGACAGGTCGGCCGCCGCGTTCGCGGGCTCGACGGGCACGCCCTCGCACACGAGGCCGTCCAGATGGGGCAGATGATGGTCCATCCGCTCCCGCTTGGTCCGCAGATACGAGAGGTTCTCCTCGCGCGGCGGTATCAGCAGCGGAACCTGCTCGGCAACCTTGATGCCGTACCGCAGCAACGCCTCGCTCTTGCGCGGGTTGTTGGACAGCAGCCGTACCGAGCGCACCCCCAGATCGTGCAGCATCTCCGCCGCGACCCGGTAGTCCCGGGCATCGGCCGGCAGCCCGAGGGCGAGGTTGGCCTCGACCGTGTCCAGGCCCTCCGACTGGAGCTGCATCGCCCGCAACTTCGCCAACAGGCCGATCCCGCGCCCTTCATGGCCCTGGAGATAGAGGAGCACGCCGCGCCCCTCGCGCACGATGGCGTCCAGCGCCGCGCCGAGCTGTTCCCCGCACTCGCAGTGCTTGGAGCCGAAGGCGTCCCCGGTCAGACACTCCGAATGCACACGGGTGAGGGCTCCGTCCCCCGCGACATCGCCGTATGTCAGGGCTATTTGTTCGTCCCCGCGATTACGGTCCAGGTAGCCGACTGCGAGAAAGTCTCCGTGCACGGTGGACAGCCGTACTTTCGCCGCTCGTTCGACACCTGATGAACGAGTACTTTCGAGGCACACGCCATCACTGTCTGTCATGCCCCAATCATATCCGCTGAACGGCTCCCCGGGTACGGGAAGAAAGGTAAAAGGGCATCAACCGGTGGTCGCCTGCATCACGTTCGGGCGACCAGCACGCCATTGACGCGTAGTCTGCTCCCGTCGATACCCGCACGGAAAGAGAGGCCGGAAAACATGAACGGTTCGGGAACGCCACCGGTGACGGCCGGTCTGCTGCCCCGCGAGACGACGGAGGACGTACGGGCCGCGCGACCCCGGGCGGCCATCCTCCCCGTCGGCAGCTTCGAGCAACACGGCGCGTACCTCCCGCTGGTGACGGATACGGTCGTGGCCTGCACCATCGCCCGCGAGATAGCCGCCGCGCACCCGGTCCACGCCCTCCCGCCGATCACCGTCTCCTGCTCGCACGAACACGCCGGCTGGCCGGGGACCGTGAGCATTTCCGCGGCCACGCTCCACGCCGTCGTCCGCGACATCGCGGGATCCCTGCGCCGGTCCGGAATAAATTCTCTGATTCTGGTGAACGCACACGGCGGAAATTACGTACTGCGCAACGTGGTTCAGGAATCCGCCGACAGCGGAACGCGCATGGCGCTATTCCCGGGATCCGCCGACTGGGACACGGCAAGGACCCGGGCCGGCGTGGAGACCTCTTCGCACAGCGATATGCACGCGGGTGAAGTCGAGACATCCATCCTGCTGCATGCGCATCCCGAACTCGTACGGCCCGGTTATGAGACCTCCGATTGCGTCGCCGACGACCGGAGACATCTCCTCACACTCGGTATGGCCGCCTATACGGAGTCCGGTGTCATAGGACGGCCTTCGCGCGCGTCCGCCGCGAAGGGAAAGGAACTGCTGGCCGCACTGGTCGACTCCTTCGGCGACTATCTCTCCCTCCTCACCCGCCAGGAGACCCGATGACCGGCCACCGTCGCGCCCAGCCGGCCGGACCGGTGCCGTCGCTGTCGCCACCGGAGCTGGACACCGACGAGGCGTGGGAACTGCTCCGTACCGTCAGGACCGAGGCGGACGCCGAGGCCGCGGGACTCGTCACCGGCACCGACGGGCGGCGGCGCTGGAACCGGGACGCCTCGCCCGGCGCACGGGAGCTGGCCGACCGCTATCTGCCGCTCTGCCTGGCCGGACCCCGTCTCACCTTCGCCCAGCTCGGCCAGAGCCTCGACGGCTTCATCGCGACCCGCACCGGAGACGCCGACTACGTCACCGGCGAGGAGGACCGCCGTCACCTCCACCGCCTGCGCGCCCTCGCCGACGCCGTGGTCGTCGGAGCCGGGACGGCCGTCGCCGACGACCCGCAGCTCACGGTGCGCGCCTGCGCCGGGCCCCACCCCGTACGGGTCGTCCTCGACCCGCACCGCCGGGTACCGCCGCGTCGCAAGGTCTTCACCGACGGGTCAGCCCCCACCCTGTGGGTGGTGGCCGCCGGCCACGAGCACGGGCACACCCCCGCGGACCGGGCCCCCGGCGCCGGCGTGGAGGTGCTGACCCTGCCGGACAGCGCCGCGTTCGCCCCCGGCAACCTGGTGCGCGTGCTCGCACGGCGCGGCCTCGGCCGGGTGCTGGTCGAGGGCGGCGGCGTCACCGTCTCCCGCTTCCTCCACGAACAGGCCCTGCACCGGCTGTACATCACGGTCGCACCGGTCCTGCTCGGCGACGGGGTCCCCGGGCTGCGCTTCGCCGGTACGCCGGTGATGCGCGACGCCCTGCGCCCCCCGACCCGGCGCGCCGCCCTCGGCGAGGACACCCTCTTCGAACTCGACCTGGCCACGCCGCGTCCCGGCCCACCACTGGACGGCGAGCACCCCGAGCCCCGGCAGGCTCGCGGCGAGCGAGAGCACCCCGTAGACCACGGCGACCGTCAGCCCCTGGGCGGCGCCCAGGCCGGCGGCCCCGAAGGCCCAGGCGGTGGCGCCCTCCCGGGGGCCCCAGCCGCCGACGTTCAGCGGTAGCGCCATCGCGAGCAGCGCCAGCACCATCAGGGGCAGCAGCTCGGCCGCGGGCGCCGTCACCCCCGCGGACCGGGCGGCGAGCAGGAACGTGGCGAGAAACCCGGCCGGCACCACGACCGACGCGCACGCCACCCCCGGCCAGCTCCGCCGGGCGAGCAGCCCGAGCCGTATCTCGGCGAGCGCCGTCCGCACCGCGCGGCGCCGCCGCGAGACGGCGGGCGCCGTGCGCAGCCGCCCGGCGGCCACGGCCACCAGGACGGCGAGCACGGCGAGCACCACCGCCGCCCCCGGCGTCCCGAGCGCTTCCCCCACGGCACGCCGGGCCGCCGCCGTGGCCGCGGACGGCCAGCAGGCCAGCAGCGTCACCCCGACCGCCACCAGGACGACCTGGCCCGCGATCCGTTCGAGGACGACCGCGCGGACCCCCCGCCCGACATCCCCGGCGCTCCGCCCGTGCCGTACCGCGCGGTGCACATCGCCGAGGACCCCGCCGGGCAGCGCCGCGTTCAGGAACAGCGCCCGGTAGTAGTCCACGACGGCCTCGCGCAGCGGCAGCCCGATCCCCAGACCGCGGGCGACCAGACACCAGCGCCAGGCGCTGCACACGGTGGTGACCAGGCCGAGTCCGACTGCGGCGAGCAGCGTGGGACCGTCGATCCCGCGCACCCCGTCCACCAGGGGGCCGGTGCCGAGCCGCCACAGCAGCACCCCGAGGATCGCCGCTCCCGCGACCATCCCGAGCCGCCCCCGCAGCGCCCCGGCGAGCCCTCCGCTCCTCGGCGTACGCGGGGCCCCGGCACCCCGCGCGGTCACCTGGCGCCGCCCGTCCGGGGCAGCGCCAGCAGATCGCTGTGGTGCACGACCACCCGCAGCACACCCGCCTCGCACTGCTCCAGACGGCGCCGCAGATACTCCTCGGCGGGCGCCGCGAGATCCGGCCGCTGCTCACAGGCAGCGCCGACCCAGCCGCGCAGCCACTCCGCCGTGAGCGCCGACTCGGCGGCGCCCAGACGCCACGGGCTCGCGTGCACCCGTACGGTCGCCCCGCACCGCGCGAAGGCGGCGGCGGCCACCGCGACGGCGTCGGGCCCCAGCATGCTCCGGCCGTGCTCGGCCCGCCGCTGGTGCGCGTTGAACGCCTCGGCCAGCTCCGCGTCGAGCGGATCGGCCGGGCTCAGCTCGACCCGGCCCACCACGGAGAGCGCCAGCAGCGCAGGGCAGCCCGCCCCGGCGCAGGCGGCGGCGAGCGCGTCGACCTCTTCGCGGGTGAGCACGTCCAGCAGCGCGGAGGCCGTCACCAGCGAGGCGCCGGCCAGCCCGTCCGCCGTCAGCTCCGCGAGGTCGCGGCGCTCGGTGGCCACCGTGACCCGGCTGCCGTCGGCGGCCGTACGGGGCGTCCGCGCCGCGGCCAGCTCCAGCAGCTCCGGGTCGTGGTCGTGCAGGACCCAGTGCTGCGGCCCGGCCAGCTTCGGCGCGAGCCAGCGCCCCATGGAGCCGGTGCCGCACCCCAGATCATGGACGACCAGGGCCTGTTCGCCGCTGCCCGTGGGCCCGGCCAGTCTGCCGCGCAGCGCGTCGAGGAGTTCCGTCGCGCGCGCGGCCCCGTCCGCGCCCTCCCGCAGCTCCAGCCACGCGGGGGCGTAGCGGGTCGCTTCCGAACGCGGAGCTTCTGAAGTGGTCACGCGGCCCTCCCGGTTTCCTGACGGAGCTGTTCCAGCGCACCGGCCAGACTCCGTGATGTCGTCCCCCACCCGTCCAGCGCGGTGCGCCGCCCGTGCGCCGCGGCGGTCAGCGCCCGCCGGGTGTCCGGCTCCCCGAGCCAGCCGCGCAGCGCCGCCGTGAGCGCCGCCCGGTCGCCGGGCGGTACGAGCACGCCCGGTACGGCGCCGTCCGGCGCCCGCCCGACGGCCTCGGGCAGCCCGCCCACGTCCGTCGTCAGTACGGGCACCCCGTGCGCCAGCGCCTCGGTCACCGCCATGCCGTACGTCTCGGCGTCCGACGCGAGCACCAGCAGATCGGCGGCGGCGTACCGCCCGGCCAGCTCCTCGCCGGCCAGTGGACCCGCCAGGCGCACCCGGTCGCCGAGACCGTGCCGCGCGATCAGCTCCCGCACCCCGGCGACGTAGCCGGGATCCTGGTCGAGCCCGCCCGCGCAGACACAGCTCCACGGCAGGTCGGCGAGGTCCGCCAGGGCCTCCACCAGCCGCTGCTGTCCCTTGCGCGGGGTGACGGTGGCCACGCAGAGCAGCCGCGAGCCGTCCTCCGACCCTGTCGCCAGGGGCGCGATGTCGGCGCCGGGCGCGGCCACATGGACCCGCTCCGGGGCGAGCCCGTGGTGGCGCACCAGCCGCCGCGCCGCCCACGCGCTGGTCGCCACGACCGCGGGCACGGCGCGCAGCGTCCTGCGCTCACGGTCGTCGAGATCCGCCGCGTCGGCGGGGGCGAGCCCCGTCTCGTCGGCCAGCGGCAGATGCACCAGCACCGCCAGCCGCAGCCGCCCGGCCTCGGGGGCGACGACATCGGGGACGCCGCAGGCGACGAGCCCGTCGAGCAGGACGACCGCGCCGTCGGCGAACCCGGCCAGCAGAGCTACCAGTTCGGTACGGGCCGCCGCCTCGGGCCGGGGCCAGCCGCCCGCCACGGTGTGCTCATGGACCCGCCAGCCCGCGCCGGGCAGCTCCCGGCAGACCCGGCGGTCGTACGTGTTGCCGCCGCTGGGCGCGGCCGGGTCGTCGACCCCGCCGGGCATCACGAGATGCACCGCCCGCGCGGGCGGTGCCGTACGCGGGGGTGCGACCGGCGCGGGGGCGGCGTCGCCACTGCTCACAGGGCGCGCTCGTAACTCGCCCACGCGACATGCGACTCGTGCAGGGTGACCTGGACGGCGGCCAGCCCGCGAGCGCCCTCGCCGAGCGCCCCGGCGTGCACCCGGTCGGCGAGCCGGTCCGCGATGATCTTCGCCAGGACCTCGGTGGAGGTGTTGATCCCGGCCAGATCCGGTTCCTCGTCGAGGTTGCGGTACGTCAGCTCGCCGACCACACCGCCCAGTTCCCGGGTGGCCAGGCCGATGTCGACCACGATGCTGTCGGCGTCCAGCTCGGCGCGGCGGAAGGTGGCGTCCACGAGGAACGTCGCCCCGTGCAGCCGCTGCGCGGGCCCGAAGACCTCCCCGCGCAGGCTGTGGGCGATCATGATGTGGTCGCGGACGGTGATGCTGAACAACGGATGACCCTCCAGGTGCGGCATGTCCCGGCCCCGGCACGCGAGGCCGGGGCATGGTGTGTAGTACGGCCGGTGCGCCTGTCCTGTTCAGACGAGTTCAAGCCACCGCCGTCACACACCGGCCAGGCGGGTCCCGCCCGTACCGCCGCCGCCCCGTCAGCCGCCCGGCAGGGCCGCGTCCGGCCCGTACACCACCCGGTGGCAGAGACCGGGCAGTTCCCCCGCGGCGATCCCGGGCAGCACCCGCGGCAGCTCCTCGAAGCCGCACTCGCCGGTGACCAGCGCGTCGAACGCGGGCTCCGCCAGCAACTCCAGGGAGAGTGCCAGCCGGTCGGCGAAGCTCCGGCGCGCGCTGCGCGCCGGGGAGACCGTGCCCACCTGGCTGCCGCGCAGGGTCAGCCGCCGCGAGTGGAACGCCTCGCCCAGCGGCAGCGCGACCCGGCGGTCGCCGTACCAGCTCAGCTCCACGACCGTGCCCTCCGGGGCGAGCAGCTCCAGCGAGCGCGCGAGCCCCGCCTCGGTGGCGCTCGCGTGCACGACCAGATCGCAGTCGCCCAGCGCGTCCCCGGGGAGCGCGAAGCCGACGCCGAGCGCCTCGGCGATCCCGGCCCGCGCGGGCTCGGCGTCCACCAACTGCACACGGACGCCCGGGTAGCGGGCGAGCAGCGCGGCGACCGAGCAGCCGATCATGCCGCCGCCGACCACGGCGACCCGGTCCCCGATCAGTGGCGCCGCGTCCCACAGCGCGTTCACCGCGGTCTCCACCGTCCCGGCCAGAATGGCCCGCCCGGCGGGCACACCGTCCGGTACGGGGGTCACCGCGCTCGCCGGGACCACGTACCGCGTCTGGTGCGGGTAGAGGCAGAAGACCGTACGTCCCAGCAGCTCGGGCGGGCCCTCCTCGACCAGACCCACGTTGAGATAGCCGTACTTGACGGGTCCGGGGAACTCGCCGTCCTGGAACGGCGCCCGCATCGCGGTGTGCTGACTGTGCGGCACCCCACCGCGGAAGACCAGGGTCTCCGTACCGCGGCTCACCCCCGAGCAGAGCGACCGCACGACGACATCGCCGTCGCCGGGCTCCGCGAGGGCGACCTCCCGTATCTCGCCGTGGCCGGGTGAGCGGAGCCAGAAGGCGCGTGCGGCGCGCTTCATCCATGTCCTCCTGAACGCTGGGGTGACGGTGCACGTTCTTAGTTCACGAGGCCGCGCACGTACGCGGCGCCAATCGACTCTGTCACACGGCCGGAGGGTGCAACGGTGGCCCTGAACGACTCGTACCACCTGAACAAGTACCACCTGAACCACATGTACGACCTGAACGAGACCTACCCCACCCGGCTGTTGCGCCGGGCGGGACTGCTCCGCCGGGAGACGGCCGTGGGCGCGGGCGCCCAGCTTCTCCTGCTGGCCCTCGTCGGCGCGGTGACCGGACTGGGGGCCGCGGGCTGGCTGGCGGGCCTGGTGTTCACCGCGGGCACCTGGGCCGTGCTCACCCGCGCGCTCTCCCGGACCTGGCCGGGCCCCTTCGGCCCAGCCAACGGCGTCACGCTCGCCCGGGCCACGCTCGTCGGCGCCGTCACCGCGCTGGTCGCGGACTCCTTCACGCACCGGACCCCCGTCGCGCTGCTGGTCACGCTCACCACGGTGGCGCTGATCCTGGACGCGGTCGACGGCCAGGTGGCCCGGCGCACCGGCTCGGTCTCCTCCCTCGGGGCGCGCTTCGACATGGAGGTCGACGCCTTCCTGATCCTGGTGCTCAGCGCCTACGTCGCCCTGTCGCTGGGCCCGTGGGTGCTGCTGATCGGCGCGATGCGGTACGGCTTCGTCGCCGCGGCCCGGGTCCTGCCCTGGCTGGGCGGCGCGCTCCCGCCGAGCATGGCCCGCAAGACGGTGGCCGCGCTCCAGGGCATCGCCCTGCTGGTGGCGAGTGCCGGATTCCTCCCGCACCTGCCCGCGCTCGCCCTGGTCCTGGCGGCGCTGGCACTGCTGACCTGGTCCTTCGCCCGCGACATCGTCGGGCTGCGCCGCTCGGGCCGCGACCGGCGCACGGCGCCGGCCACCCCGCGCGCCCTGGCCGGCGCCGCACGGACCCCGGCGCCCGTACCGGGGGAGTGACGCGACGGCGAACGCGCGCCCCGCGGCCGCCGCCCCTTCCCGTCCTGTTCGACCGAAGCCCACCGCGTCCGCCCCCACACTCCCCCGATAGCGTGGAGCGGGACCCGAACGATGAGGAGGGCGCGTGCGATTCGCGCTGGACGCACTGCTGGCCGATGTACCCGCGGAGCAGGTCGAGGAAGCTCGTGACTTCTACAGGTCGCGGGCGGCGGGCCGTGGCCCCGGCACACTGGAGGAGCTCAAGGAGGTCCGGGCGAAGAGGTCCGCTCCTCCCGCCGTCGATCCGCCCGCCGTCGAAGAGACGATCGAAGCCGCGCACACGCGCGTCCCCGTCAGGATCTTCACTCCTGTCGACGGTCCGCCGCAGGGCGTCTACCTGGACATACACGGCGGCGGCTTCTACATGGACTCCGCGGCGCGAGGAGACGGACGCAACCGCGCGCTCGCGGACGACCTGCGCCTCGCCGTTGTCAGCGTCGACTACCGGCTGGCCCCTGAGCACCCCTGGCCGGCGGCGCCCGACGACTGTGAAGCGGTGGCGCTCTGGCTCGCCGAAGAAGCCGAAGCCCGCTTCGGGACGTCGCGACTCGCGATCGGCGGGAGCTCCGCGGGAGCCACGCTCGCCCTGGCGACCCTGCTCCGGCTGAGGGACAGCGGCGCCGTCGGCCAATTCACCGGCGCCGCACTCCAGTTCGGCACCTACGACCTGAGCGCACGCACCCCGGCCGGTCGCCGCATCGCGGACGAATACTTCATCCAGGCGTACGCCGGCCATGTGGAAGACCGCACCGTTCCCGACCTCTCTCCCCTCTACGGCGACCTCGGCGGGCTTCCCCCCACGCTGCTGGTCGTCGGGAGCGCGGATGTGTTGCTGGAGGACAACCTGGCGTTGGCAGGCCGGTTGTCGGCGGCCGGCAACGACGTCGAACTCCGGGTCTACCCCGAGTCGCCCCACGGCTTCACGGGCCACCCCACCGCAATGGCCAGGACGGCGCTCAGCGGCGTCGGCTCCTGGCTGCGCGACCGGATCACGCAGCCGTAGGGCCCCGCCGCGATCTCGAAGGATCCCGGTCCCGGGCGGCGGGGCGTCGAGGGCGCGGCCGGACCGCCGCGCCCGGTACCGCGCCGGGGAAAAGCAGAAGACCCCACATGAAGTGGGGTCCTGGCTGGTGTCCGAGGGGGGACTTGAACCCCCACGCCCGATAAAGGGCACTAGCACCTCAAGCTAGCGCGTCTGCCATTCCGCCACCCGGACAAGGTGTCTGCCGGGAGGCGCTGGGCCGTTCCGACGTGGAAAACCATAGCAAACATTCGACGGTGCCCGATCACGCCCCGATGCGTGTGACGGGCGTGTGACGGGCCAGGTCCGCCCTTGGGTGAGAGGGCCCGGCGCGGCAGGATGGGGAGGACCACCAGCGAGGACCACCAGCAACGACCGTGGGAGTGAGCAGCGTGAGCGAGCCGAACGCGGGCAGGACCGTATCGGGCGAGGACGAGGTCGTCGACCTCTGCCGGGATCTGATCCGGATCGACACCAGCAACTACGGGGACCACTCGGGCCCCGGGGAGCGGGCCGCCGCCGAGTACGTCGCGGAGAAGCTCGCCGAGGTCGGGCTCGAACCGAAGATCTTCGAGTCCCACCCGGGCCGCGCCTCCACCGTGGCCAGGATCGAGGGCGAGGCCCCGTCGCGGCCCGCCCTGCTCATCCACGGCCACACCGATGTCGTGCCGGCCAACGCCGCGGACTGGACGTACGACCCCTTCGGGGGCGAGATCGCGGACGGCTGCGTGTGGGGCCGGGGCGCCGTCGACATGAAGGACATGGACGCGATGACCCTCGCGGTCGTCCGCGACCGGATGCGCAGCGGGCGCAAGCCCCCGCGCGACATCGTGCTGGCCTTCCTCGCCGACGAGGAGGCGGGCGGCACATACGGCGCGCGCCACCTCGTGGACCGGCACCCCGATCTCTTCGAGGGCGTCACGGAGGCGATCAGCGAGGTCGGCGGATTCTCCTTCACCGTCAACGAGAACCTGCGTCTCTACCTCGTCGAGACGGCCCAGAAGGGCATGCACTGGATGCGGCTGACCGTGGACGGCACCGCCGGCCACGGCTCGATGACCAACAACGACAACGCGATCACCGAGCTGTGCGAGGCCGTGGGCCGGCTCGGCAACCACCAGTGGCCGGTACGGGTGACCAAGACCGTACGGTCCTTCCTGGACGAGCTGTCCGACGCGCTCGGCACCCCGCTCGACCCGGAGGACATGGAGGCCACGCTCGCCAAGCTCGGCGGCATCGCGAAGATGATCGGCGCCACCCTGCGCAACTCGGCGGCCCCCACCATGCTCGGCGCGGGCTACAAGGTGAACGTCATCCCGGGCCAGGCGACCGCCCATGTCGACGGCCGGTTCCTGCCCGGGTACGAGGAGGAGTTCCTCGCGGACCTCGACCGGATCCTCGGCCCGCGCGTGCGGCGCGAGGACGTGCACGGCGACAAGGCGCTGGAGACCAGCTTCGACGGGAACCTGGTGGACGCCATGCAGAGCGCGCTCTCGGCGGAGGACCCGATCGCGCGCGCCGTCCCGTACATGCTCTCCGGCGGCACCGACGCCAAGTCCTTCGACGACCTGGGGATCCGCGGCTTCGGCTTCGCGCCGCTCAAGCTGCCGCCGGAGCTGGACTTCGCCGGGATGTTCCACGGGGTCGACGAGCGGGTACCGGTGGACGGTCTGAAATTCGGTGTACGGGTCCTCGACCGGTTCATCGACCAGAGCTGACCGGCCGAACGCGAAATCGGCCACGTGTGCGTCATCGACTGAGAAGAGTGAATGCGCTCATAGGCTCGTAGCCTCATTACTTCCTCTTCGTTACAGGTGTGCGGTCCGCGGCTGGGACCGCGTTTGCCAACGAGGAGGAATAATGATCAAGAAGGTCGTCGCTGCTGCGGCAGTCACTGGTGGTCTGGTGCTCGCGGGTGCGGGCATGGCCGTCGCCGACGCGGGCGCGCAGGGTGCCGCCATCGGTTCGCCCGGTGTGCTCTCCGGCAACGTGGTGCAGGTTCCGGTCCACCTTCCGGTGAACGTGTGCGGTAACACGATCAACGTGATCGGGCTGCTGAACCCCGCCTTCGGCAACACCTGCGTCAACAAGTGACGTCGTCTCTCTCACCCGTGAGGGTCTGAGCCCGAGCGGCCCCGGAGCGCGTGCCATGCGCTCCGGGGCCGCTGGGCATCCTGCCCCGGCACCGATGCCCAGGGCAGTCCCGCAAGGCAGAAGGCAGGGATGGAAGCTATGAGACAGGTCACGCGCAAGGGCCTGATCACCGTGGCGGCCGCGGGCGGAGTGCTCGCGCTCGGCGGTGGCTACGCGCAGGCGGACGCGGGGGCGGGCGGCGCGGCCGTCGGTTCCCCGGGCGTGCTGTCGGGGAACAACGTGCAGGTTCCGGTGCATGTGCCGGTCAACGTGTGCGGCAACACCGTGGACGTCGTCGGGGTGCTCAACCCGGCGTTCGGCAACAAGTGCGGCAACTTCTCGGGCAAGCCCTCCGGCGGCCACGGCGGTGGCCACGGCCACAACGGCGGCCAGGGCAACAACGAGGGCGGCTACGGCGGGGGCTCGCACGCGGGAGGCGGCGCGCACACCGGCGGATCGCACCCCGGAGCCGGCCACACGGAGCCGTCCGGCGGCTCCCACGCGGGAGGCGGCGCGATCGACTCACCCGGAGTCGGCTCCGGCAACTCCGTCGAGGTACCGATCGACGTCCCCGTGAACGTGTGCGGGAACAGCGTCGACCTCGTCGGACTGCTCAACCCGACGTTCGGCAACACCTGCGCCAACGGCTCGGTGCCGTCCCGTCCGGGGCCGGAGCGACCCGAGGAGCCGGGTACGCCGACCACCCCGGTCAAGCCCACCGAGCCGGGTACACCCGGCACGCCGGGTGAGCCGGGCGGCCCCACCGAGGAGCGGGCGATCCCGCCGGCCCCCAGCACCCCTGAGACCAAGCCGGTCTCCCGGACCACCGAGCAGACCGAGGGCACCGAAGTCCTCGCCTCGACCGGTACCGGCGGGCTCGGGATCGCGATTCCGGCGGGCGCGGGACTCCTGCTCGCGGGCACGATCCTGTACCGCCGCGCCCGGTCCGCCGCGTAGGCACGCGGCGGCCCGGTCACCCGCCCGTACACACCGGTACGGGCCGGAGCGGGCCACGGGCAGCCCGGGGCGGGCCTCGCAGCAGCGGGGCCCGCTCCGTCACGTTCACCAGGTGGCGCGTACCTGACGGATGATGCGCCGGCGCAGCCGCACCCTGCGGCTGCCGTCCCGGTGCAGGCTCAGGCGGTCCAGTTCCCAGTGCCCGTACTCGGCGTGATCGGTGAGCAGACGGGCCGCATCCTTGCGGGAGACCCCGCGCGGCACGTACACGTCGACAAATTCGTATTCCGGCATCGCATCTATTGTGCGGGCAGAGGCCCGGTACGGATAGCGTCTGCACTATGTCTGATGCTGCGCAGCCCACCGCTGCCGAGGTACGCGCCGCCGCCGAGGCGGTGAAGGTAGCCCTGGACCGCCACCTCGCGGCGGTCGAACATCGCACGGGTGAGGACGACCCGGCCGTCTCCGAAGCGTTCAACGCCCTGGCCGTCGCGGCCGAGGTCTACGACGAGCGGCTCTACAACCGGTACGACGAGGTCACCCCCTTCGAGATCCCGGATCCGGACGACTCCCTGCCCCCGTACAACGGCCCCGAGGAGCCCAACGCCCTCAGCGTGCTGATCCGGCGCGACTACGCGGTGGTGGAGCCGCAGCGGCTGCTCGCACAGGCACAGCGCATCGCCGACATCGAGGGCGACACCGACACCGGAGGCATCGTGGGCGGCAGTGTGCACGCGGCCCTCGGTGTGCTCTTCGGCGAGTACGAACCGGACGAGATCGCCTCCCGCCACAAGGAGTTCGGCCTGGAGGAGGGCGACTCCACCCTGTGGATCTCGGCCGCGGACGACCTCCCGGAACCGGGGGAGTGGCTCTCCGCCCCCTTCGACCAGGCCGACCCCCAGCAGGTGGTCTGCCGCTTCGACGTGAGTGCCGTCTTCGACGAGGACGACCTGGACGCGGACCTGGACGACCTGGAGGAACAGGACGCCTGACCCGTGGGGGGGGGGGGCCCCCCCCCCCGCGGGGGGGGGGGGGCGGGCGGGGGCGCCCCGCCCGCGCCCCGCGCCCCCCCCCCCCCCCCCCGGCCCCCCCCCCCCCCCGGGGGGGGGGGGCGGCCCCCGACGGGCGTCATCCCGGCTGCCGCGCCGGGGCCAGCAGCGCCTCCAACTGGCCCCGCAGCCGGGTGGTGCGCTCCTGGGACGGGACGTCCGACACCGCCTTCGGCAGGGCCTGGTCGACGCCGTGGACCACCGAGAGATGACGGTCCCCGCGGCTGAAGGCCGTGTAGACCCAGGGACGGCTCAGCCCCTGCGTGGCGTCGCCGGGGAGCACCACGACCACCGCGGGCCAGCGCATTCCCGCCGCCTGGTGCGCGGTGAGCGCCCAGCCGTGGCGTACGGCGTGCTCCACCCGGTCCTTGGGCACGGTGACCGTCGCGCCCCCGCACTCCAGCCGCAGCCCCTCGGCGTCGGCGGAGACCACCGCGCCCTGGAGCGTCCTGCCGGGGGAGGGGACGTACGCGACCCGGTCCCCCGGGTCGAAGCCGCCGAACCGGCCGGGGCCGGGGTTGAGCCGCTGCTTGAGCGCCGCGTTCAGCGCCCGGGTACCGGCCGAGCCGCCGTGGCCCACCGTGATCACCTGGGTCTGCCCCGCCTCCGTACCGAAGGCGCGCGGGACGGACTCGGCGACGAGCTGGACCGTACGGTGCACCGCCTCGCCCGCGTCCCGCACGGGCACGATCACGACCTCCTTGCCCGGCGCCGCCACCTGGTTCAGCTCGCCGACACCGATCCCCGAGACCAGCTCGCCGATCGGTCCGGGGTCGGGCGTACGGGAGCTGACGCGCGGGCACACCCCCGCCGCCAGCAGATCGGCGAAGACCCGGCCCGCGCCCGCCGACCAGAGCACCCCCGGATCCCCGCTGAGCACCAGCCGGGCGCCGTCCGCCAGCGACTCCACCACCGTCGCGGCCGTCTCCACATCGAGCTGCGGCGCGTCCAGGACCACCAGCAGGTCGAGCGCGAACAGACCGTCCGCGTCCCGCCCCGGGCCCTCCGCGCCGGCCAGCAGCCCGGACACCGTGACCGCGTCCACGCCGTCCGCCAGCCGGTCGCGGCCGTTCTCGCTGTGGACCGCGACGACCGCGCGCACCCCGAGCGCGCGGGCCGCGAGGGCCAGCGCGACCGGCTCGGCGCGCGCCGCCTCCCCGCCCGCGTGCAGGACGAGCCCGTGTCCCGCCACCGCCCTGATCAGCTCGGCCGCCGAGGGCGAGGGGGCACCGGCCGCGGCCTCCTCCCAGACGGCGTCCTGCCCGGTCTTCGCCAGCCGTGCGAGCCCCTCGGCGAGCGCGTCCTCCGCCAGCGCGTACCGGTCGAGCCCCAGCAGCACCGGGACCGGCGCGGCGGCCGCTCCGTCGGGGGCGCCTCCGGCCTCGTCGTGCCCGCCGCTCTCCCCGTGCTCCTCGCTCCCGTCGTCGCTCCCGTCGGCCTCGCCGGCCTCGTCGTCCTCGTCCTCCGGGAACCTCAGCACCACGGACTCCTCCACCGCGTGCCGGACCGCCGCGTCCGGATCGGGCACGGAGTGACCGGCCAGCGCGCTCCCGACCGCCGACGCCTCCAGCGCGGTGTGCCCCTGGAGGGCGGCGCGCTCCAGCAGCCGGCTCACCAGCGCGGTGGTCCTGCGCTCGTCACCGGGGCCGCACGCGGCCCCCAGCAGCGCCCGCGCGAACCCGTCGGCCTGCTCGGGCCGCACCCCGGGCACGGCGAGCAACTGCCAGGGGTTCTCCCGCAGTACCTCCGGGGCCCGCTCCCCGAGCGCGTCGGTGACCTGGCCCGCCAGCGTCTCGGGCGCGCCGCCCTCGCCGAGCACCGCCCGCACGGCGGACACGGTTTCGGGGGCCGCGGCCCGCGGCTCCGCCGGGCGCTGTTCCGCCTCCGGCCGGGGCCGCGCCGGTGCGCTCTCCCGGGGGCGGTCAGGGGCGGCGGCGGGCGCCGCCGTACGGAGCAGCGCCGGATCGACCGGCCCGCCGCTCTCCATGGCCCGTACCGCCGCGAGCAGGTCGGCTGCCTGACCGCTCAGCTTCGTCCCGGCGGCGATGGGGCCGGCCTTCTCCGCCTTCCGCTGCTCGATCCGCTCCCGCAGCTCGCGCTGCGCGGCCAGCTCGGCCTGCGCCTCGGAGACGGCGGCTGCCTCGGCGGCCTCCGCCTCCGTCGTGGCGGCCCCGGCCGTGGCGTCGGCGGCCCCCGTACCGGCCTCGGCGGCCTCGCCGTCCGTGTCGTCCGTGCCGCCCTCGGCAGCGGCGCCCTCGGCGGCAGCGGCGTCGGCCAGGGGCCCGGCCTCCTCGGCGGCGGGGTCGCGGTCCGTACTCACAGCGTGCTCCAGTCCTGGTCGGGATAGCGGTGCACGGGCGCCGACACGTCGTCGAGCGCCTGGCAGATCTCGTCAGGAAGACTAAGGCTCTCCACTGACAGCGCGGCCGTGAGCTGCTGCGCGTTGCGCGCGCCGATGATCGGCGCCACCACACCGGGCCGGTCCCTGATCCACGCCAGCGCCACCTCCAGTGTCGTCGTCGCGAGCCCCTCCGCGGCCGTCGCGACCGCGTCCACGATCCGGCCGGCCGCCTCGTCGAGATAGGGCTCGACGAACGGCGCCATCTGCTCGGAGGCGCCCCGCGAATCGCTCGGCGTGCCGTGCCGGTACTTGCCCGTGAGCACACCGCGGCCGAGCGGCGACGACGGCAGCAGCCCCACCCCCAGATCGACGGCGGCGGGCAGCACTTCGCGCTCCACCCCGCGCTGGAGCAGCGAGTACTCCATCTGGGTGCTGGCCAGCCTGGTCCGTATCCCGGGCGAGGCGAGCTGCCAGGTGGCCGCCTTGGCGAGCTGCCAGCCGCAGAAGTTCGACACCCCCGCGTACCGCGCGCGGCCCGTGCTGACCGCGATGTCCAGCGCGTGCAGGGTCTCCTCCAGCGGGGTGCCGCTGTCGAAGGCGTGGATCTGCCAGAGGTCCACGTAGTCCGTGCCCAGCCGCTCCAGCGACTCGTCCAGCGCGGAGAGCAGATGGCCGCGCGAGCCGTCGAAGCGGCGGTACGGATCGGGCACGCTGCCGGCCTTCGTCGCGATGATCAGGTCCCGGCGCGGCACCAGCCGCTCGACGAGCTGCCCCAGCAGATATTCGGCCTCCCCGCCGCCGTACACGTCCGCCGTGTCGACCAGTGTGCCGCCCGCCTCCCAGAAGACCTTCAACTGATCGGCGGCGTCATGCTCGTCGGTGTCCCGGCCCCAGGTCAGGGTGCCGAGCCCGATCCGGGACACACGCAGGCCGGTACGGCCGAGATGCCTCTGCTCCATGCGGCTTGAGATTACTGGCCATGGCCCCACGCGCAGAGAGCCTGTGGACAACCGGCCCCCTGACGGATCCCCGTGTCGCGCGCTAGAGTCCCCGGCACAGGGACGTTACCCATCGGTAGTAAAGGAGTGGTCATGCGGCTCGGCATCAACCTCGGGTACTGGGGCGCGGGGATGGACAGCGACAACCTCGCGGTCGCGCAGGAGGCCGACCGGCTCGGCTACGACGTCTGCTGGGCCGCCGAGGCGTACGGCTCCGACGCCCCGACCGTGCTGAGCTGGGTCGCCGCGCAGACGGAGTCCATCGACGTCGGCTCCGCCATCCTCCAGATCCCCGCGCGGCAGCCCGCGATGACCGCCATGACGGCGGCCACCCTCGACTCCCTCTCCGGCGGCCGGTTCCGGCTCGGCCTCGGCGTCTCGGGGCCGCAGGTCTCCGAGGGGTGGTACGGCGTCACGTTCGACAAGCCCCTCGCCCGCACCCGCGAGTACGTCGAGATCGTCCGCAGGGCCATGAGCCGCGAACGGCTGACGTACGAGGGCGAGCACTGGACACTGCCGCTGCCCGACGGCCCCGGCAAGCCCCTCAAGCTGACCGTGCACCCTGAGCGCGAGCACATCCCGCTCTACATCGCCGCGATCGGCCCCAGGAACCTGGAGCAGACCGGCGAGATCGCCGACGGAGCGCTGCTGATCTTCCCCTCCGCCGAGCACCTGGAGGAGACCGCGATCCGCCCGCTCCGGGCAGGCCGCGAGAAGGCCGGCCTCACCATGGACGGCTTCGACGTCTGCCCCACCGTGCCCCTCGCGGTCGGTGACGACGTCCACGCCCTGGCCGACACCTTCCGCCCGTACACGGCCCTCTACGTGGGTGGAATGGGCAGCCGCAAGCAGAACTTCTACAACCAGCTCGCCCGGCGCATGGGGTACGAGAAGGAAGCCACCGCCATCCAGGACGCGTACCTCTCCGGCGACAAGGACGGCGCGGCGGCGGCCGTACCGCACGAGCTGATCGACTCGACCACGCTGCTCGGCCCCGTCGAGCGGATCGCCGACCGGATGAGCGCATACGCCGCCGCCGGCGTCACCACGCTGACGCTCTCCCCGGCCGGCTTCACCCTCGACGAACGGATCACGGCGCTGCGCGTCGGTACCGAGGCCCTGGAGCGCGCCGGGCTCGTCTCGTAACCGGAAGTGGGACCGTGGGGCCGCGCGACCCCACGGACCCACAGTCCCCCGCCGAGGACCGCGGCCGTCGCGGGGGCTCGGGGGTCTTCCCCGCCACGGCCGTCACCTACTACAACGCGCCGACGCGCGCCCGGTTACGCGCCGGGTGCGCCGTCGCGCTCCTCCTTTCGGCTCAGCGGGGCGCCGCTGCTGTTGCCGCGCGCCGCGCACGCCCGTTGACTCGTTTGGGCGGACGTCTGCAAGGAGGTGGCAGTGATGCTCTCGGCCCGAAGCCTGTTCCAGGAGATCCTGGACGACGATCGTTCCTTCCGGCTGTTCTGTTCCATCGCTGCCAGCGGCGAGGCGCAGGGCGGCTGGGAGAACGGCCGCATCGCCGCCCTGGTGCCCGAGTCCCTGCGCTACCTCGCCCCGAAGATCACCCGGCACGGCGCCGACGAGGACAAGCACGGCCGGATCTTCCACGCCCTCCTGAAGAAGCGCGGACTCGAACCGTGCGAGGTCCCGCCCGAGGCCGACTACACCATGCTGCTGGAGCGGCGCGGCATCGGACTCACCCATACGAAGCTGCGCCGGGACGAGACGCTGACGGAGAGGGACATCCTCGTGTACCTCGTGCACAGCCGGATCACCGAGCAGCGGGCCGCCGACCAGATGGAGATGCTGGTCGGATTCTTCGGCGACCACCCCGAGGTCGGCAAGGCCGTCAGGATCATCCGCGCCGACGAGGACAACCATCTCGCCTACTGCCACGAGGAACTGCTCCGGCTGGCCCGGCATGGCCACGGACGCGCCATCCAGCGGGCCCTGCGCCAGTGCGCCCTGGCCGAGATCGAGGTCTACCGCGAGGTGAGCCTCGCGGTGATGGACCGGATGGGCCGGCTGCTCGGCTGGCCGGCGCCCAAGGCCCGCCTGCTCGCCGTCGGCATCCACGCCCTGTACGGGTACGAACGCCTCGTCGGCTGGCGCCGGATGACCGGGCTCACGATGCCCGAGCGCCGCGACCCGCTGGGCGGCCCCGCGACGCCCGCACCGGCCTTCTGAGCGGCCCCGGGACCGCTGGAAGCCCCCGGGACGGCCGGGGGCGCGGGCGCGCCGCGTACGGTCAGAGCCAGCCGCGCCGCTTGAACTGCCGGTGCAGCCCGACGACCGCCACCGCCATGAGGGCGATCACCGCCGGGTACGCCCACACGTACTTCAGCTCCGGCATGTGCTTGAAGTTCATGCCGTAGATGCCCGCGATCATCGTCGGTACGGCGGCCATGGCCGCCCACGCCGAGATCTTCCGCATGTCGTCGTTCTGCCGTACGCCCATCTGCGCCAGATGCGCGGACAGGATGTCGGTGAGCAGCCGGTCCAACCCCTCGACCTGCTCGTTCACATGCAGCAGATGGTCGTTGACGTCCCGGAAGAAGGGCTGCGCGTGCTCGTGCACGAACGGCACGCCCGCGCCCGCCAGCCGGGCCACGGGGGCCGCCAGCGGACCGGTGGCCCGGCGGAACTCCAGCACCTGCCGCTTGAAGTTGTAGATCCGCGCGGCGGTCGGTGTCGACGAGGCCGAGTCCGGGGCGAATACCTCCGCCTCCAGCTCCTCCAGGTCGAGCTGGAGTTCGTCGGCGACCTCCACGTAGTGGTCGACGATCGCGTCGCTCACCGCGTACAGCACGGCGGTGGGACCGTGCTTGAGGACATCGGGCTCGGCTTCGAGCCGGGTGCGGACGGCCGCCAGCGGGGCGCCCTCGCCGTGCCGGACGGTCACCACGAAGGAGTCGCCTATGAAGACCATCAGCTCGCCGGTGGTGACGGTGTCGCCCTCCGGCTCGTACACCACCGGCTTGAGCACCACGAAGAGCGAGTCGTCGTAGACCTCCAGCTTGGGGCGCTGATGCGCGTGGAGGGCGTCCTCCACCGCCAGGGGGTGCAGCCCGAACTCGCTGCTCACCATGGCGAACTCCTTCTCCGTGGCCTCGTGCAGCCCGAGCCAGAGGAACGCGTCCCCCTCGGAGCGCGCCTCGGCGAGGGCGTCGGAGAAGTCGGCGGGCCCGTCGGTACGGCGTCCGCCGCGGTAGATGGCGCAGTCCACGATCACGGCGGGCATTCTTCCCCTTTCCGGCGACGGCCGCATCCCCCCGGTGCCACGGGTGAGCGGGTCCGGTGGACCGGTGCGCTGTCGTACCGACCGCCTACCCTTGCGGCATGGCCACGTTGATCCTCGTACGTCATGGACGGTCCACCGCCAACACCGCGGGGCTGCTCGCCGGCTGGACACCCGGCATCGCCCTGGACGAGCGGGGCGCCGCACAGGCCGCCGCGCTGCCCGGACGGCTCGGGGACATCCCGCTCGCCGCCGTCGTCAGCAGCCCGCTGCAACGGTGCCGGGAGACCCTCCAGCCGCTGCTGGACGCCCGCCCGGAGCTCGGGATACGGACCGACGACCGGATCGGTGAGTGCCACTACGGCGACTGGTCCGGACGCAAGCTGGCCGAACTGGCCGACGAGCCCCTGATGCAGGTCGTGCAGCAGCACCCCTCCGCCGCCGTCTTCCCCGGCGGCGAGTCGATGGCCGCGATGCGGGCCCGCGCCGTCGAGGCGGTCCGGGAGTGGAACGCGCGGATCGACGAGGAGCACGGGGAGGACGCCGTCTTTCTGATGTGCTCCCACGGCGACATCATCAAGGCGATCGTCGCGGACGCCCTCGGGATGCATCTCGACCTTTTTCAGCGGATCCATGTCGATCCGTGCTCCTTGACCGCCGTCCGTTACACCCGGTTGCGCCCGTTTGTGCTGCGCCTCGGGGACACCGGCGATCTCGCGGGACTGGCGCCGCGCGTGAGCGCGGGCGGCGGCGACGGCGTGGTGGGGGGCGGCGCGGGAGCACCGTGATCGCTCCGCGCAGTAGGGTGGACGGGCCGTCCGCGCGATCCGGGCGGCCCTCCCGGGCCCCGGGTCCGCCCGATGCTCTTTTCCCAGTGCCCTTTCCGACGATTTCCGAGGGAGACAGAACGTGTCCCGTCAGGTGTTCCTCTACGATCCACCGGACCGTTTCGTGGCCGGTACGGTCGGCCTGCCTGGACGCCGTACGTTCTTCCTCCAGGCGTCCGCCTCAGGGCGTGTGACCAGCGTCGCCCTGGAGAAGACGCAGGTCGCCGCGCTCGCCGAGCGGATCGACGAACTGCTGGACGAGGTGGTCCGGCGTACCGGCGGCAACGCCCCCGTACCGGCCATGGCGCCCTCGGAGATCACCGACTCCGCCCCGCTCGACGCCCCGGTCGAGGAGGAGTTCCGGGTCGGCACGATGGCGCTGGCGTGGGACGGTGACGAACAGCGCATGATCGTCGAGGCGCAGGCCCTCGTCGAGCTGGACGCCGACACCGACGAGGACCTGGCCGAGGCCGAGGAGCGGCTGCTCCAGGACGAGGAGAACGGCCCGCCGATGCTCCGCGTCCGGCTCTCCGGCGCCCAGGCCAGGGCCTTCGCCAAGCGCGCCCTGGACGTGGTCAACGCGGGCCGCCCGCCCTGCCCGCTGTGCAGCCTGCCGCTCGACCCGGAAGGACACGTATGCCCGCGCCAGAACGGATACCGGCGGGACGCGTGACCGCGCCCGCGGCCGGTCCCGCCGCCCCGGGACCCGCCGGTGACGGCCGGGACGGACCGGGCCCGTCCGACCGGGAGCTGATCGCCCACGGTGAGCTGACGGTACGCGGCCGGATCCGCGAGGCGTCCAACGCCGTGCTCTACTGCTCCGTCTCCTACCGGGGGCGGACGGCCCACTGCGTCTACAAGCCCGTCGCGGGCGAGCGGCCCCTGTGGGACTTCCCCGACGGGACCCTCGCGCAGCGCGAGGTGGCGGCGTACGAGGTCTCCGAGGCGACCGGCTGGGGGCTCGTCCCGCCGACGGTCCTGCGCGAGGGACCGTACGGCGAGGGCATGTGCCAGCTCTGGATCGAAGTCGAGGACCAGCCCGAGGGCGAGCCCGGGACCGACGCCGCGGTCGGTGCCACGGCGGGCGGCCACGCGGAGGGCGCCACGGCGGACGGCCACGCGGACGACGGTACGACGGACGGAGTGGGGCCCGTGGCCCCGCTGCTGGCCCTCGTCGAGGACGACGAACCCGGCGAGGGGTGGAAGGCCGTCGGCTCCGCCGAGGTGGGCGAGGGCCGGACCGCACTGCTGGTGCACGCCGACGACCCGCGGCTGCGGCGCCTCGCCGTCCTGGATGCGGTGATCAACAACGGTGACCGCAAGGGGGGCCATCTGCTGCCCGCGCCCGGCGGCCGGCTCTACGCCATCGACCACGGCGTCACCTTCAACGTGGACGACAAGCTCCGTACCCTCCTCTGGGGCTGGGCCGGTGAGCCCCTGACCGGCGAGGCGCTGGAGGTGCTCGCCCGGCTGGCGGACGCCCTCGCGGACGGCGGCCCCCTCGCCACCCGGCTGGCCGAACTCATCACCCCGGCCGAGACCGACGCCGTACGGGCCAGAATCCGTGAGCTGCGCCACACAGGCCGTCACCCCGAACCGTCGGGGCAGTGGCCCGCGATCCCCTGGCCGCCGGTGTGACACCGGGGACGGCCCCTCCGAGGCCGTCCCTGACCGTCCCCGTGAAGCACGCGGGGACGGATCGCGCAAGAGCGCCCAACCGGCCAATGGCGGGTATCCGGTTCGTATCCGGAAGTTCCGTCCGGTTACGCTCATGACATGCATGCCTGGCCCGCTTCCGAGGTCCCCGCCCTGCCTGGCAAGGGCCGCGACCTCAGGATTCATGACACGTCGACCGATGGCCGAGTCACCCTTGAGCCCGGTCCCGTCGCCCGTATCTACGTCTGCGGCATCACGCCGTACGACGCGACCCACATGGGTCACGCGGCGACCTACAACGCGTTCGACCTCGTGCAGCGCGTGTGGCTCGACACGAAGCGGCAGGTCCACTACGTCCAGAACGTGACCGATGTCGACGACCCGCTGCTGGAGCGGGCGCAGCGCGACGGGGAGGACTGGGTCGGGCTCGCGGAGCGCGAGACGGCCCTCTTCCGCGAGGACATGACCGCCCTGCGGATGCTGCCGCCCCAGCACTACATCGGCGCCGTCGAGGCGATACCGGGCATCGTGCCGCTGGTGGAACGGCTGCGCGACGCCGGCGCCGCGTACGAACTCGAAGGCGACACCTACTTCTCCGTGGCGGCCGATCCGCACTTCGGCGAGGTCTCCCGGCTGGACGCCGAGGCGATGCGGCTGCTGTCGGCCGAGCGCGGCGGCGACCCGGACCGGCCGGGCAAGAAGAACCCCCTCGACCCGATCCTCTGGCTGGCGGCCCGCCCCGGCGAGCCGAGCTGGGACGGCGGCTCGCTGGGCCGCGGCCGGCCCGGCTGGCACATCGAGTGCGTGGCCATCGCCCTCGACCACCTCGGCATGGGCTTCGACGTCCAGGGCGGCGGCAGCGACCTCGCCTTCCCGCACCACGAGATGGGCGCCTCGCACGCGCAGGCCCTCACCGGCGAACACCCGTTCGCGCGGGCCTATGTGCACGCGGGCATGGTCGCCCTGGACGGCGAGAAGATGTCCAAGTCCAAGGGCAATCTCGTCTTCGTCTCGGCGCTGCGCCGCGACGGCGTGGACCCGGCGGCGATCCGGCTCGCCCTGCTCGCGCACCACTACCGCTCCGACTGGGAGTGGACGGACCAGGTCCTCCAGGACGCCGTCGACCGGCTGGCGCGCTGGCGGGCCGCGGTGTCGCGGCCCGACGGACCGTCGGCCGGGGCGCTGGTCGAAGAGGTCCGCGAGGCACTGTCGGACGATCTGGACGCCCCCACCGCGCTGGCGGCCGTCGACCGCTGGGCGGCGCTCCAGGCCGCCACGGGCGGGACGGACGAGGGCGCGCCCGGCGTGGTCTCCCGTACGGTCGACGCCCTGCTGGGCGTCGCTCTCTGACGGACCGTACGCACACGGTACGAAGCACGCACACGGTATGAAGAAGGAGGGCGGCGCCGACCGGCGCCGCCCTCCTTCTTCTTCCGTCGGCCGACGGCGGTCAGTCCTCGGACGAACCGTCGTCGTCGCCCTTGTCCCGCTCCTGGTCCTGGTCCTTCGCGGAAGGATCCGAGGTGTCCGAAGTGCCGGAGGGACCCGGGCCCTTCTCCTTCTCCTTGTCCGTGGCGCCGCCGGCCCCGCCGCGCGGTGGCCGCTGCGGACGGGCACGGCCGCCGGACGCGTCCCGCAGGTATGAGGGACCGTCACCGCTCTCCGTGGCGTGGCCGCCCGGCGCCGCCCCGGGACCGCCGTCCCGGCGCCGCAGATACCGCTCGAACTCCCGGGCGATCGCCTCGCCGGACGCCTCCGGAAGCTCCGCGGTGTCCCGCGCCTCCTCCAGCGACTGGACGTACTCCGCCACCTCGCTGTCCTCGGCGGCCAGTTGGTCCACCCCGAGCTGCCAGGCCCTGGCGTCCTCGGAGAGTTCGCCCAGCGGGATCCGCAGACCGATCAGGTCCTCCAGCCGGTTGAGCAGCGCCAGCGTCGCCTTCGGGTTGGGCGGCTGCGACACGTAGTGCGGTACGGCGGCCCACAGGCTCACCGCCGGCACGCCCGCGTGCGTGCACGCCTCCTGGAGGATGCCGACGATGCCGGTCGGCCCCTCGTACCGCGTCTCCTCCAGATCCATCGTCCTGGCCAGGTCCGCGTCCGAAGTGACCCCGCTGACCGGCACCGGCCGGGTGTGCGGGGTGTCGCCGAGCAGCGCGCCCAGGATGACCACCATCTCCACGCCCAGCTCATGGGCGAAGCCCAGCAGCTCGTTGCAGAACGAGCGCCAGCGCATGGACGGCTCGATGCCGCGGACCAGTACCAGGTCCCGGGGCTTCTCACCGCCGACGCGCACCACGGAGAGCCGGGTGGTCGGCCAGGTGATCTTGCGCAGGCCGCCCTCCAGGAAGACCGTGGGCCGGTTGACCTGGAAGTCGTAGTAGTCCTCGGCGTCGAGCGCCGCGAAGACCTCGCCCTTCCACTCCCGGTCCAGATGACCCACCGCTGTGGAGGCGGCGTCGCCCGCGTCGTTCCAGCCCTCGAACGCGGCCACCATGACCGGGTCGATCAGCTCGGGAACCCCCTCGAGCTCGATCACCCAGTGCCTCCTTCCGAAGTTGCCACTTGTACGCACCAACCTTACGACTTCACCGATGCCCGCCCGCAGCCCTGTGCACGCTCCGCGCACGCCCGGGTGAACCTGGGGTCCTGCGTTTGGATCTTGTCGGACGCGGCCGGAAAGTCCCGTCCGCGCCACCGGGCGGTGTGCGGAGCGTATCCGGATTCCCTCGGATACCTCTTGGACGCCCCCGTCGATTCATCCGAGCTGTGGCCAGGAATTGACGCCGCACTCTGGACGTGCGGACCACAATGACGCTATACATCGGATGACTGAAGAGATCCGATGTTCTTCTCAAAGGGGCGTGCATGAGCCAGACCGTCACGGGGTTCGAGGTACACGACATCCGGTTCCCCACCTCGGAACAGCTCGACGGCTCCGATGCCATGAACCCCGACCCCGACTACTCCGCCGCCTACGTGGTGCTGCGTACCCAGGACGGCGCCGAGGGACACGGCTTCTGCTTCACCATCGGGCGCGGCAACGACGTCACCGCCGCCGCCATCGAGGCGCTGCGGCCCTATCTCACCGGCAGACCGGCGCCGCTCACCGCGGCCGATCTCGGGGCTCTCTACTTCGAGCTGACCCACGACTCCCAACTGCGCTGGCTCGGCCCCGAGAAGGGCGTCATGCACATGGCCGCGGGCGCCGTCGTCAACGCCGCCTGGGACCTGGCCGCCAAGAGCGCGGGACTGCCCGTCTGGGAGTTCCTCGCCGGGATGACGCCCGAGGAACTGGTCTCGCTCGTCGACTTCCGCTACCTCACCGACGCCCTCACGCCCGACGACGCGCTGGCCATCCTGCGCGCCGCGGAGCCCGGTCGCGCCGAGCGGACCGCCCTGCTCCGCGCCGAGGGCTACC
The DNA here is from genome assembly GCF_042755665.1 of Streptomyces sp. NPDC059142. Taxonomy (NCBI): domain Bacteria; kingdom Bacillati; phylum Actinomycetota; class Actinomycetes; order Kitasatosporales; family Streptomycetaceae; genus Streptomyces; species Streptomyces sp. NPDC059142. The sequence goes on along the minus strand of NZ_JBHZDA010000036.1, from coordinate 21,580 downwards.
CCGCGTACACCACCTCGCCCGGCTGGCTCGGCTACTCCGACAGCAAGCTGGTCGCCCTCGCGGAACAGGCCGTCGCCGACGGGTTCGAGCAGATCAAGCTCAAGGTCGGCGGCGATCTGGCCGACGACGTCCGCCGCATGAAGCTGGCCCGCGCGGCCGTCGGCCCCGCCGTCCGGATCGCCGTCGACGCCAACCAGCGCTGGGACGTGCCCGAGGCGCTGCACCGGCTGTCCGCCCTCGCCCCCTACGACCCGCACTGGATCGAGGAGCCCACCAGCCCCGACGACATCCTCGGCCACGCCGCCGTACGGGCGGGCCAGCCGGTCAAGGTGGCCACCGGCGAACACGTCGCCAACCGGGTCGTCTTCAAGCAGCTCCTCCAGGCCGACGCCGTCGACTACGTCCAGATCGACGCCGCCCGCGTCGCCGGGGTCAACGAGAACCTGGCGATCCTGCTGCTCGCCGCGCACTACGGCGTCCCCGTCTGCCCGCACGCCGGCGGCGTCGGCCTCTGCGAACTCGTGCAGCACCTCGCGATGTTCGACTACGTCGCCGTCTCCGGCACGCGGGAGGGCCGGGTCATCGAGTACGTCGACCACCTCCACGAGCACTTCGCCGACCCCGTGGTGATCGTCTCAGGACGGTACGCCGCCCCGGCCGCGCCGGGCTTCTCCGCCCGGATGCTCCCCGAGTCGATCGCCGCGCACCGCTACCCGGACGGGCCCGTCTGGCAGGCCCGCCGCACCACCGAGGAGGTCACCTCATGACGGCCGCACGCGACTTCGACGGGCTCTGCGCCCTGGTCACCGGTGGCGCTTCGGGCATCGGCGCGGCCATCGCGGCCCTGCTCCTGGAGCGCGGCGCCCGGGTCGCCGTACTGGACCGGGAGACGGCGGGGGCGCCCGCCGGGACCCTGCCGCTGACGGCCGACGTCACCGACGACGCGGCGGTGAAGGCGGCGGTCGACGCGGCGGCGGCCGAGTTCGGCGCCCTGCACACCCTCGTCTCCAACGCGGGCATCGGCGCGGTCGGCACCGTCGAGGACAACGCCGACGACGAATGGGCCCGCGTCCTGGACGTCAACGTCCTCGGAATGGTCCGTACGGCCCGGCACGCCCTGCCCCATCTGCGCCGCGCGGCCCCCGGCCGGCCCGGCGCCGTCTCCATCACCCACACCTGCTCCATCGCCGCCACGGCGGGGCTGCCCCAGCGCGCCCTGTACTCCGCGAGCAAGGGCGCGATCCTCTCGCTGACCCTGGCGATGGCCGCCGACCACGTACGGGAGGGCATCCGCGTCAACTGCGTCAACCCCGGTACCGCCGACACCCCCTGGGTCGGCCGGCTGCTCGACCAGGCGCCGGACCCCGCGGCCGAACGCGCCGCCCTCGAAGCGCGCCAGCCCACCGGACGGCTGGTCGGCGCCGACGAGGTCGCCGCGGCGGTCGCCTATCTCGCGGGCCCGGCCGCGGCGGCCGTCACCGGAACGGCGCTCGCCGTCGACGGCGGAATGCAGGGACTCCGCCTGCGCCCCGCCCCCTGAGAAAGCGGCCTCCTGAGAAAGCGGCCCCCTGAGGAAGCGGCCTCCTGAGAACGCCGCCCGAGAAAGCTCTCCTCTGAGAAAGCTCCCCCGAGAAGGCGTTCCCCGAGAAAGCGCCCCCTGAGAACAGCGCATCCCGCACGCACACCGAAGGGACAAGGACGGGACTTCCATGCCGGGACACACCGTGGGGCGCTCCCCACTCCGCAGACCCCGTACGGCCACCACCTCGGCCTGCGCCTTATTACTCGTCGCGGTGGCGGCCCTGACGGGCTGCAACCGGGACCAGGAGGCGGGAAAGGGGAGCGGCGGCACGGTCGGCATCGATCTGCCGCGCAGCGACAGCGACTTCTGGAACTCCTACCAGCAGTACATCGAGAAGGGCGTCAAGGCCGGTGACGTCCGCGCGCTCCCGCTGACCAACTCGCAGAACGACATCGGGAAACTCGTCTCCAACGTCCAGGTCTTCACCGACCAGGGCGCCAAGGCCGTCGTCATGGCCCCGCAGGACACCGGCGCGATCGCCGAGACCCTGCGGACGCTCGCCGGGAAGAAGATCCCCGTCATCAGCGTCGACACCCGCCCCGACCAGGGCGAGGTGTACATGGTCGTACGGGCCGACAACCGCGCGTACGGCGAGAAGGCCTGCACGTTCCTGGGCGAGCGGCTGAAGGGCAAGGGGAAGGTCGCCGAGTTCCAGGGCGACCTCGCCTCGATCAACGGCCGGGACCGCTCCGAGGCGTTCAAGAGCTGCATGACCCGCGAGTACCCCGGTATCCGCGTCTTCGAGCTGGCCACCGAGTGGAAGGGCGACGTCGCCTCCGCCAAGCTCCAGTCCACCCTCGCCGCCCACCCCGACCTGGGCGGCATCTACCTCCAGGCGGGCGGGGTCTTCCTCCAGCCCACCCTGGCGCTGCTCGAACAGAAGAAGCTGCTCAAGGCGCCGGACGCGCCGGGCCACATCGCGATCGTCTCCAACGACGGCATCCCCGAGGAACTGGACGCCATCCGGGCCGGGAAGATCGACGCCACGGTCTCGCAGCCCGCCGACCTGTACGCCTCCTACGCGCTGTACTGGGCGAAGCGGGCGCTGGCCGGCGAGAAACCCGAGGCAGGACCCACCGACCACGGCTCCACGGTCATCAGGATCCCGGGCGGCTTCGAGGACCAGCTCCCCGCGCCCCTGGTGACCAAGGAGAACGTGGACGACCCGAAGCTGTGGGCCAACCAGCTCGACGCGGGGGAGTAGCCGTGGCCCCGCGGAACGCGCCTCCCGACGCCGGGCCCGCCGCCCCCGCCGCTCCGCCGCCCGCTGTACGGGCCGAGGGCATCGTCAAACGCTTCGGGCCCACCCTCGCCCTCGACGGGGTCGGGATCACGGTCGGCCCCGGCGAGTCGCACGCCCTGGTCGGCCGCAACGGCGCGGGCAAGTCCACCCTGGTCGGCGTCCTGACCGGGGTGCACAGGGCCGACGCGGGCGAGGTGCGCTTCGGCGGCGCGCCCGCGCCGGCCGCCGGGGACACCGCCGCCTGGCGGACCCGGGTCGCCTGTGTCTACCAGCGGCCCATGATCGTGCCCGATCTGACCGTCACCGAGAACCTCTTCCTCAACCACTACGGCCTGCCGGGTCCCCGGACCGGGCCCGGCGGACGCCGCCTCATCGACTGGCGCGGGCTGCGCCGCCGTGCCGGGGACCTGCTCGCGGAGTACGGCGTCGAGGCCGACCCGGACGCCCGCGCCAAGGATCTCCCGGTCGAGCAGCGCCAGTTCGTGGAGATCGCGCGGGCCCTCTCCTTCGGCGCCCGGCTGATCGTCCTCGACGAGCCGACCGCGCAGCTCGACGCCCGCGGCATCCAGCGGCTCTTCGTCAAACTCCGTGAACTGAGCGGCCAGGGGGTGGCGTTCCTCTTCATCTCCCACCATCTCCAGGAGGTGTACGACCTGTGCGCCACCGTCACCGTCTACCGGGACGCCCGCCATGTGCTGACCGCCCCGGTCGCCTCGCTCGCCCGTACGGAACTGGTGGCCGCGATGACGGGGGACGCCGCGCGGACCGCCGCGGGCCGGCCGGCCCGCCGCCCGGACGCGCCGGACCCGGCGGACGAGCCACCCGTCCTGGAGGTCCGCGGACTCGCCCTCGCCGGGGAGTTCGGGCCGCTGGACCTCGCCGTGCACCCCGGTGAGGTGCTCGGCGTCGCGGGCGCCGCGGCCGGCGGCACCACCGCCCTCGGCGAGACCCTGGCCGGGATGCGGGCACCGACCGCCGGCCGGATCGCCGTGCGCGGCCGTACGGTACGGCCGGGCAGCGTCCCCGCCGCGCTGGACGCGGGCATCGGGTACATCCCCGAGGACCGGCACCGTCAGGGGCTGATCCCCGACCGCAGCGTCGCGGAGAACGCCACCCTCACGGTGACCGGCCGGCTCGGCCCGTGGGGGACCGTACTGCCCGCGCGGACCAGGGAGTTCGCCCAGTCCATGATCGACTCACTGGACATCAGGACACGCGGCCCCGGGCAGCCGGTCTCCGGTCTGTCGGGCGGCAACCAGCAGAAGGTCGTCGTCGCCCGCGCCCTCGCGCGCGACCCCGGCGCGCTGATCGCCGTACGGCCCACCGCCGGAGTCGACGTCAAGTCCAAGGACGCGCTGCTCGGCGTGGTGCGCGGGGTGGCCGACGGGGGCCGCGCCGCCGTGATCATCTCCGACGAGCTGGACGATCTGCGGGTGTGCGACCGGGTGCTCGCGGTGTTCCACGGGCATGTGGTGGCCTCGTTCGGGAGCGACTGGACCGACCGGGAGCTGGTGGCGGCCATGGAAGGCGTGCACGGGACGGACGGCGGCGCGGCGGACCGTACCGACGACGTGGCGGACCGTACCGACGACTCGGCGGACCGTACGGACGACTCGGCGGACCGTACGGACGACATGGGGGAGCGGGGATGACGCAGACCGTACGGACCGGGGCGGTGGCGCCCGTCGAGGAGACGAGCCCGCTCCACCGGCTCCGGCTGATCCGGTGGAGCGACTTCTCGCTCGTCCCGGTGATCCTGGTGCTGATGGTGATCGGCTTCATCGTCTCGCCGGTCTTCCTCACCTCCGGCAATCTGATCAGCGTCGTCCAGCAGTCCTCCGAACTGAGCCTGCTGGTGCTCGGCCAGGCGCTGATCCTGATCTGCGGCCGGATGGACCTGTCGCTGGAGTCGACGATCGGGATCGCGCCCGTCCTCGCGATGTGGCTGGTGCTCCCCTCGGAGGGCGGCCGGTTCGCCGGGCTCGACCTGCTGCCCGTCTGGGCGGCCGTACCGGTCTGTCTGCTGGCCGGGGTGGCGATCGGCGGGATCAACGGCTTCCTCATGCTGAAGCTGCGCGTCAACGGCTTCATCGCCACGCTCGGCATGCTCACCATGTTGCGCGGACTTCACATCGGGATCACCGAGGGCAAGTCGATCACCGAGGTGCCGGAGTCCTTCCGGTACCTCGGCAAGACCGACTGGCTGGGCGCCCCGGCCGCCGTCTGGATCTGTCTGGCGCTCTTCGCGCTGGGCGGCGCGGCGCTGGCCTGGCTGCGTCACGGGCGGGCGCTGTACGCGATCGGCGGCAACCCGGAGGCGGCGCGCGCCGCCGGGATCCGGGTGGACCGCGTCACCTGGGTCGTGCTGGCCATCGGCGGGCTGCTGGCGGCGTTCGCCGGCATCCTCTACACCGGCCACTACGGCTCGGTCGCGGCCACCCAGGGCAACGGCTGGATCTTCCAGGTGTTCGCGGCGGCGGTCATCGGCGGCATCAGCCTCCGGGGCGGGCGCGGCACGCTCTTCGGCGCGCTGACGGGGGTGCTCACCCTGCAACTCGTGGTCAACGTGATGACGCTCGGCGGGGTACCGGCGCTCTGGAACCAGTTCCTGAACGGCGCCATCATCATCGTCGCCCTGGTGATCTCCCGCTTCGCGAGCGGCGAGAAGCAGGACTAGGGGCTTTCGCACCGGGGCACGCGAGCCCGGCACGATCCAAACGGGAGGCCCCGGCGGGAACGCCCGGCACGATCCAAACGGGAGGCCCCGGCGGGAACGGACCGCCCGCCCGCCGCCGGGGCGGCGTCAGAGCGTCGACCTGAGCCACATCTCCACGCTCGCGATATGGACCGTGGCCCAGGACCTGGCCGCCTCGGCGTCCCGGTCGCGCAGGGCGGAGAGGATCGCCCGGTGCTCGTGGAGCGTACGGCTGACGGCGTCCTCCTGGGTCAGCCCGCGCCAGATCCTGGCCCGGGTGGTGGGCCCGGAGAGCCCGTCGAGAAGGGAGCAGAGCACCGCGTTGCCCGACTGCCGCACGATGCCGTGGTGGAACTCCAGGTCGGCGGCGACCAGTTCCTCCACGGAGGGCTCCGGGCCGAGGGCGTCGAGCTGGGCGTCGAGCGCGTCCAGCTCCTCCTCGGTGATCCGGGTGCTCGCCATCGCGGTGGCGGCCGGTTCGAGTATCCGGCGTACGGCGAGGAACTCCAGCACGGTGTCGTCCCGGTGGAAGTCCACCACGAAGCTCAGCGCCTCCAGCAGGAGCTGCGGGGCCAGGCTGGTCACGTACGTACCGTCGCCCTGCCGCACGTCGAGGATCCGGATGAGCGACAGGGCGCGCACCGCCTCGCGCAGGGAGTTGCGGGAGAGCCCCAGCTCGGCCGCGAGTTCACTCTCCTTGGGCAGCCGGTCGCCCGGGCGCAGCGCGCCCGAGACGATCATCCCCTTGATCCGCTCGATGGCCTCGTCGGTGACAGCCATGGGGCACCCCTCCAGACATCCGATGTATCGGCCCCCATTATGCGTCCCGGAACGCCCGCCGGGCGCACGAAAAGGGACGCATCCGGAAAGGACGCGTCCCTCTCCCGCCCACGCGTCGCACGAATGTGCTGATGCGTGGCGGTGCCGGCCGTACGGTCAGGCCCGCTTGCCCAGCAGATCCTCCACCCGGGCGCGGATCTCGTCCGTGTCCAGGCCGCGGATGGTCAGCGTGGTGCGCCGGCGCAGTACGTCGTCGACGGTCTGGGCCCACTCGTGGTCCCGGGCGTAGACGACCTGCGCCCAGATCTCCGGCGCGTCCGGGTGGATCCGCTCGGCCAGCTCCGGGTACTCGTTCGCCAGCCGCACGATGTCGAAGGCGAGCGAGCCGTAGTGGGTGGCGAGATGGCGCGCGGTGTCCACGGCCATCGAGGGCCCCGTACCGCCGCCGTCGATCAGCAGCCGGTGCGCGACCGCGTTCGGGCTGGCGATCCCGGGCAGCGGGAGCTTCTTGGGCAGGTGCGAGACCGGCTCCATGCCCTCGCCGAGCGGGTGGCCCGGCAGGGTCGCCAGCTTGTGCATCACCGTACGGCCGATGTGGCGGAAGGTCGTCCACTTGCCGCCCGCGACCGAGAGCATGCCGGCCCGGCCCTCGGTCACGACCGTCTCGCGCTTGGCCTTGGAGGTGTCCCCGGGGCCGCCGGGCAGCACCCGCAGACCAGCGAAGGAGTACGTGATCAGGTCGCGCGAGAGCTGCTGGTCACGGACGGAGTAGGCCGCCTCGTCCAGGATCTGGTGGATGTCCTTCTCGTTGACCGCGACATCCCCGGGCTCGCCCTCGTACTCCTCGTCGGTCGTGCCGAGCAGCAGCATGTCCTCCCAGGGGAGGGCGAAGGTGATGCGGTACTTGTCGATGGGGGTGGCCAGCGCGGCCTTCCACGGGGAGCTGCGCTTGAGGACGAGGTGCGCGCCCTTCGAGAGGCGGATGGAGGGCGCCGCGTCCGGGTTCTCCATCTTCCGCAGGTGGTCGACCCAGGGGCCGGTCGCGTTGAGCACCAGCCGGGCGTCGACGCCGAACTCCGTACCGTCGATCCGGTCGCGCAGCTCGGCGCCGGTGACCCGGCCCTGGGTGAAGCGCAGCCCGGTGACCGTGGCGTGGTTGAGGACGGTGGCGCCGGAGTCGACCGCCGCGCGGACGGTCATCAGCGCCATCCGCGCGTCGTTCATCTGGTCGTCGCCGTAGACGGCCACGGCCTTGAGGTTGTCCGTACGCAGCTCGGGCACGGCCTGGCGGGCCTTGGCCGGGCTGATCACATGGCCGACGCCGTCGCCGAACGCGGAGAGCGCGGAGTAGGCGAAGACGCCCGCGCCGAGCTTGGCCGCGCCGTGCGGGCCGCCCTTGTAGACCGGCAGGTAGAAGGTGAGCGGGTTGGCCAGGTGCGGTGCCACCTGGCGGGAGACCGCCCGCCGCTCGAAGTGGTTCTCCGCGACGAGCTTCACCGCGCCGGTCTGGAGGTAGCGCAGACCGCCGTGGAGGAGCTTGGAGGAGGCGGACGAGGTGGCGCCGGCGAAGTCGCCGCCGTCCACCAGGGCCACCCGCAGTCCCGACTGGGAGGCATGCCAGGCGGTGGAGATGCCCAGAATGCCGCCGCCTATCACCAGGAGGTCGTACGTCGCGTTGGACAGTTGTTCCCGGGTTTCGGCACGGCTCGGCAGCGAACCGCCGGCCGGGTGCGTCCCCAGTGCGGGGACGCTGTGCGGGGTGCTCATGAGTAACTCCTCTTCAGCTCGTCCCGGCTCGTACGCCGGTGGCTGTGGTGCGGTCAGCTTGCGTCGTCGACGTCGAGCCAGCCCTTGGTCCGCTCGACGGCCTTGAGCCAGCTCTTGTACTCGCGGTCACGGGTGGCCGCGTCCATCCGGGGTGTCCACTCGGCGGCCCGGCGCCAGTTGGCGCGCAGAGCGTCGGTGTCCGGCCAGAAGCCCACGGCCAGTCCTGCGGCGTAGGCGGCGCCGAGGCAGGTGGTCTCGGCGACCATCGGGCGCACCACGGGTGCGTCGAGGACGTCGGAGAGCGTCTGCATCAGCAGGTTGTTGGAGGTCATGCCGCCGTCGACCTTGAGCGAGGTCAGCTCGACGCCGGAGTCCTTGGTCATGGCGTCGCTGATCTCGCGGGTCTGCCACGCCGTGGCCTCCAGCACCGCGCGGGCGATGTGGGCCTTGGTGACGTAGCCGGTCAGCCCGGCGATGACACCGCGGGCGTCGGGCCGCCAGTGCGGGGCGAAGAGCCCGGAGAAGGCGGGCACGAAGTACGCGCCGCCGTTGTCGTCGACCGAGGACGCCAGGGTCTCGATCTCGGCCGCGGACTTGATCAGGCCCATCTGGTCGCGCATCCACTGCACCAGCGAGCCGGTGACGGCGATGGAGCCCTCCAGCGCGTACACGGCGGGCTCGTCCCCGATGCGGTAGCCGACCGTGGTCAGCAGTCCGTTGTACGAGTTGACGGGCTTGCCGGCGGTGTTCATCAGCATGAAGGTGCCGGTGCCGTACGTGGACTTGGCCTCGCCCTCGGCGAAACAGGTCTGGCCGAAGAGGGCCGCCTGCTGGTCACCGAGCGCGGAGGCGACCGGGATGCCGTCGAGGACGCCGCCCTTGGTGGTGCCGTACACCTCGGCGGAGGAGCGGATCTCCGGCAGGATCGCGGCCGGGACCTTCATCGACTCCAGGATCTTGGCGTCCCACTTGAGGGTGTGCAGGTTCATCAGCATCGTGCGGGAGGCGTTGGTGACGTCGGTGACGTGCACCCCGCCGTCGGTACCGCCGGTCAGATTCCAGATGACCCAGGAGTCCATGGTGCCGAAGAGGATGTCGCCGCGCTCGGCGCGCTCGCGCAGCCCCTCGACGTTGTCCAGCAGCCAGCGCGCCTTCGGCCCGGCGAAGTAGCTGGCCAGCGGCAGCCCGGTCTCGCGGCGGAAGCGGTCCTGGCCGACGTTGCGGCCCAGCTCGCGACAGAGCGCGTCGGTACGGGTGTCCTGCCAGACGATGGCGTTGTGGACGGGCTCGCCGGTGTTCTTGTCCCACAGCAGCGTGGTCTCGCGCTGGTTGGTGATGCCGATGGCCTTGACGTCGGCGGAGGTGATCCCCGCCTTCTCGACGGCGCGGGCCACGACCTCCTGGACGTTGGTCCAGATCTCGGTGGCGTTGTGCTCCACCCAGCCCGGCTTCGGGAAGATCTGCTCGTGCTCCTTCTGGTCGACGGAGACGATCCGGCCGTCCCGGTCGAAGACGATGCAGCGGCTGGAGGTGGTGCCCTGGTCGATGGCCGCGATGAACGGTCCTGCGCCGTGGGAGGAGGTGGTGTTCGTGTCGCTCACGGTGTGCTCCTGCTCGGTTCGGGGAAAGGTGGCTTACGCGAGGGCCAAGTTGTAATACCCACCGGCCAGCACGGCGCCGATCAGCGGGCCGACGACCGGTATCCAGGCGTAGCTCCAGTCCGAGCCGCCCTTGTTGGGCAGAGGCAGGAGCGCGTGCACGATACGGGGACCGAGGTCACGGGCCGGGTTGATGGCGTACCCCGTCGGGCCGCCGAGCGAGAGACCGATGGCGACCACGACGAAGGCGGTGATCAGCACACCGAGGGTGCCGAGTCCGTTGCCCGAGTCGTTCAGGCCCTGGGTGAGGATCGCGATGACCAGCACAAAGGTGGCGATGATCTCCGTCAGTACGTTCTGCAGGACGTTGCGGACCTCGGGGCCCGTGGAGAAGACGCCGAGTGTGGGGCCGGCCTTGGGGGCCGTCTTCTGGTCGACGAGCCCTTCGACCGCGGGCTGCGCCGCCAGGATCTCCGGGTCGGTGAGATGAGCCTTGAACTGGCCCAGGTAGGCCACCCAGACGAGGAAGGCGCCGATCATCGCGCCCAGCATCTGGGAGCCGATGTACAGCGGCACATCGCCCCACTTGACGCCGCCCTCGACCGCGAGGCCGATGGTGACGGCCGGGTTGAGGTGGGCCCCGGAGATCGGTGTGGCGAGATACGCGCCGACCATGACGGCGAAGCCCCAGCCGAAGCTGACCGCGACCCATCCCGCGTCCCGCGCCTTCGAGCGCTTGAGAGTGACTGCGGCGACCACACCGCCACCGAGCAGGATCAGCAGGGCCGTGCCTGTGGTTTCGCCTATGAAGATGTCGTAGTTGGACACCCGAGACTCCTTCGTCCAGGGGGAGGCGGAACCTCCGGTTCGCACCGGTGGTTCGTGCCGTCGGATGAGGGCGTTACCTTCCGGTGGCGCTGTCACACACTAACTCGTATTACCGGTAAGTGTTCGACAATGCCGACCGATGAACGGCAGTTTTCTCCTTCGGGCAACGCGCCGTCAAGGGTGCTGTGGCCGAAACCTCGCTCCTATGGCGATGATCGGGCATCCCGCTCAGAACCGCCCGGCGCCGATGTCCCGGGAAACCGCCCGCGCGCACTCGCGTACCGCCGTCACCAGCTCGGACCTGACCTCTCCCGTGGGGCAGATCCGTTCCACCGCGCCGGTGATCGCGATCGCCCCGACCGGCATCCTGCGCCGGTCGTGGATGGGCGCCGCCACCGCCGCCACGCCCTCCCAGGTCTCCTCGACGTCGTCGGCCCAGCCGCGCGCCCTGGTCAGATCGAGCACCGCCTCGAACTCCGCCAAACCGGTGACCGTCCGGGGGGTGAAGGCCGTGCGCTCGCTCTCGACGGCCTCGGTGTGCGCCACCGGGTCGTACGCCGAGATCACCTTGCCCAGCGCGGTGGAGTGCATCGGCTGCATCGCCCCCACCTCCAGGACCTGCCGGCTGTCGTCGGGGCGGAAGACGTGGTGGACGATGAGCACGCCCTGCTGGTGCACCACCCCGAGATGGACGCTCTCACCGCTGGAGCGGGCCAGGTCGTCCGTCCAGACCAGGGCGCGCGCCCGCAGCTCGTGCACGTCCAGATAGCTGTTCCCCAGCCGCAGCAGCGCGGCGCCGAGCTGGTAGCGGCCCGACGCGGCGTCCTGCTCGACGAACCCCTCCGCCTGCAGCGTGCGCAGTATCCCGTGGGCCGTCCCCTTGGCCAGCCCCACGGAGGAGGCGATGTCGGACAGGCCGAGCCGCCGCTCGCCGCCCGCGAGCAGCCTCAGCATCGCCGCCGCCCGTTCCAGCGACTGGATGTTCTTCGGCATGGGCTCCAGACCTCCCCTTCCCTCACGTTCGACAATGCTGAACACTATCGGTCGATGCCGACCTTTTCTCTCCGGAGAGAGGATCTGTCAAGACCCGGCACACCGGATACCGCAGAGGACAGGATGCCGTCCGACCGCTGGGACGACGCACCGTGACGAGGCGCACCCGGCTACGCTGGCCGGGTGTGCCTGCCATCAGCACACGCAGAAGCCGACAGCCGTCGCAGCCCCGGGAGTACTTACATGGCCTCGTCGCCGACCCCCACCACCGACAGCCGGACCCGCACCGAAGCCCTCCGAGAGGCGCTCGCCACCCGTGTGGTGGTCGCCGACGGTGCGATGGGAACGATGCTCCAGGCGCAGGATCCGACCCTGGAGGACTTCCAGGATCTGGAAGGCTGCAACGAGATCCTCAACGTGACACGCCCGGACATCGTCCGCTCCGTGCACCAGGAGTACTTCGCCGTCGGTGTCGACTGCGTGGAGACCAACACGTTCGGCGCCAACCACTCGGCCGCGAACGAGTACGACATCGCCCACCGCATCGTGGAGCTGTCCGAGTCCGGCGCCCGCATCGCCCGCGAGGTCGCCGACGAGTTCACCGCCGAGGACGGCCGCCAGCGCTGGGTGCTCGGCTCGGTGGGCCCCGGCACCAAGCTGCCCTCGCTGGGCCACATCGAGTACGGCGTCCTGCGCGACGGCTACCAGAAGAACGCCGAGGGCCTGCTCGCGGGCGGCGCGGACGCCCTGATCGTGGAGACCACGCAGGACCTGCTCCAGACCAAGTCGAGCCTCATCGGCGCCCGCCGTGCGATGGACGCCCTGGGCGTGACCGTGCCGCTCATCTGTTCGCTCGCCTTCGAGACCACGGGCGTCATGCTCCTCGGCTCGGAGATCGGCGCGGCGCTCACCGCCCTGGAACCGCTCGGCATCGACCTCATCGGGCTGAACTGCTCCACCGGCCCGGCCGAGATGAGCGAGCACCTGCGCTATCTGGCCCGCCACTCGCGTACGCCGCTGATGTGCATGCCCAACGCCGGCCTGCCCGTCCTGACCAAGGACGGTGCCCACTTCCCCCTCGGCCCCGAGGGCCTGGCGGACGCGCAGGAAGCCTTCGTCAACGACTACGGGCTCTCCCTGATCGGCGGCTGTTGCGGGACGACGCCCGAGCACCTGCGGCAGGTCGTCGACCGGGCCCGTGGCCTCACCCCGGCCGTCCGCGAGCCGCGCCCCGAGCCGGGCGCCGCCTCGCTCTACCAGACCGTGCCCTTCCGCCAGGACGCCTCGTACCTCGCCATCGGCGAGCGCACCAACGCCAACGGGTCGAAGAAGTTCCGTGAGGCCATGCTGGAGGCCCGCTGGGACGACTGCGTGGAGATGGCCCGCGACCAGATCCGCGAGGGCGCCCACCTGCTCGACCTCTGTGTCGACTACGTCGGCCGGGACGGCGTCGCCGACATGTCCGAGCTGGCCGGCCGGTTCGCGACCGCCTCCACCCTGCCGATCGTGCTGGACTCCACCGAGCTGCCCGTGCTCCGGGCCGGTCTGGAGAAGCTCGGCGGGCGCGCCGTCATCAACTCGGTCAACTACGAGGACGGCGACGGCCCCGAGTCGCGCTTCGCCAAGGTCACCGAGCTGGCGGTCGAGCACGGCGCCGCGCTGATCGCGCTCACCATCGACGAGGAGGGCCAGGCCCGTACCGTCGAGCACAAGGTCGCCGTCGCCGAACGCCTGATCAACGACCTCACCACCAACTGGGGCGTGCACGAGTCGGACATCCTCATCGACTGCCTCACCTTCACCATCTGCACCGGGCAGGAGGAGTCGCGGGGCGACGGCATCGCCACCATTGAGGCCATCCGCGAGCTGAAGAGCCGTCACCCCGAGGTCCAGACGACCCTCGGGCTGTCGAACATCTCCTTCGGCCTCAACCCGGCCGCCCGTATCGTGCTCAACTCCGTCTTCCTGGACGAGTGCGTCAAGGCCGGTCTGGACTCCGCGATCGTCCACGCCTCGAAGATCCTGCCCATCGCCCGGCTGGACGAGGAGCAGGTCAAGGTCGCCCACGACCTGATCCACGACCGGCGCTCCGAGGGGTACGACCCGCTCCAGCGGCTCATGGAGCTGTTCGAGGGCGTCAACACCACGTCGATGAAGGCCGGCCGGGCCGAGGAACTCCTCGCCCTGCCGCTGGACGAGCGCCTCCAGCGCCGCATCATCGACGGCGAGAAGAACGGTCTGGAGACCGACCTCGACGAGGCGCTTCAGACCCGTCCGGCGCTCGACATCGTCAACGACACGCTGCTGGAGGGCATGAAGGTCGTCGGCGAGCTGTTCGGCTCCGGCCAGATGCAGCTGCCGTTCGTCCTCCAGTCCGCCGAGGTCATGAAGACGGCGGTGGCCTATCTGGAGCCGCACATGGAGAAGACGGACGCCGAGGGGAAGGGCACCATCGTGCTCGCCACCGTCCGCGGCGACGTCCACGACATCGGCAAGAACCTCGTCGACATCATCCTCTCCAACAACGGCTACAACGTGGTCAACCTGGGCATCAAGCAGCCCGTCGCCGCGATCCTGGACGCCGCCGAGGAGCACCGGGCCGATGTCATCGGCATGTCCGGGCTGCTGGTGAAGTCGACCGTGATCATGAAGGAGAACCTGGAGGAGCTGAACCAGCGCAGCATGGCGGCCGACTACCCGGTCATCCTCGGCGGCGCCGCGCTCACCCGGGCCTACGTCGAACAGGACCTGCACGAGATCTACCAGGGCGAGGTCCGCTACGCCCGCGACGCGTTCGAGGGCCTGCGCCTGATGGACGCGCTGATCGCCGTCAAGCGCGGCGTCCCCGGCGCCACGCTCCCGGAGCTGAAGCAGCGCCGCGTCAAGGCGACCACCAACACGGTGGTGGAGGAGCGTCCCGTGGAGGGCGCGGCCCGCTCGGACGTCGCCGTCGACAACCCCGTGCCCACGCCGCCGTTCTGGGGCACCCGCGTCGTCAAGGGCATCCAGCTCAAGGAGTACGCCTCCTGGCTGGACGAGGGCGCGCTCTTCAAGGGGCAGTGGGGGCTCAAGGAGGCCCGCAAGGGCGGCCCCAGCTACGAGGAACTGGTCGAGAGCGAGGGCCGGCCCCATCTGCGCGGCTGGCTGGACCAGTTGCAGACCAGGAACCTGCTGGAGGCGGCCGTCGTCTACGGCTACTTCCCCTGCGTCTCCAAGGGCGACGACCTCATCCTGCTCGGTGAGGACGGCTCCGAGCGCACCCGCTTCACCTTCCCGCGCCAGCGCCGCGGCCGGCGTCTCTGCCTGGCGGACTTCTTCCGCCCGGAGGAGTCCGGCGAGACGGACGTCGTCGGCCTCCAGGTCGTCACCGTCGGCTCGAAGATCGGCGAGGCGACCGCGGAGCTGTTCGAGTCCAACTCCTACCGCGACTACCTCGAACTGCACGGGCTCTCCGTCCAGCTCGCCGAGGCGCTCGCCGAGTACTGGCACGCCCGGGTCCGCTCCGAGCTGGGCTTCGCCGGCGAGGACCCGTCCGAGGTCGAGGACATGTTCGCCCTGAAGTACCGGGGCGCCCGCTTCTCGCTCGGTTACGGCGCCTGCCCCGACCTGGAGGACCGCGCGAAGATCGCGGAGCTGCTGGAGCCCGAGCGGATCGGCGTACAGCTCTCGGAGGAGTTCCAGCTCCACCCCGAGCAGTCCACCGACGCCATCGTGATCCACCACCCCGAGGCGAAGTACTTCAACGCGCGCTGAGCCTCGCGGGACCCCCGGCCCCCGGCCCCGCCCCGGCCGGGGGAAACCGGGCGGCGCGCGCTCCGGACGAGTCGTACACTTGTCGGCCCAGCGCAGGCCGGTCGCCTGTCCCGGCGGGAATGCCCCGCAGGGAAGGTGACCGGCCTTCTCGTCCCTCATGGAGGTGTGCCGGATGACCAGTACGGTCCCCGCGTCCTTGACCCGAACGGCCGAGGGCTCCGCTCTTCAGGCGGTACTCCTCGACATGGACGGCACCCTGGTCGACACCGAGGGCTTCTGGTGGGACGCGGAGGTCGAGGTCTTCAAGGACCTCGGACACGTCCTCGACGAGGCATGGCGCGACGTGGTGGTCGGCGGTCCCATGAGCCGCAGCGCCGGCTTCCTGATCGAGGCCACCGGCGCCGACATCACCCTCGCCGAGCTGACCGTCCGGCTCAACGACGCCTTCGAGGACCTGATCGGACGCGGTGTCCCCCTGATGCCGGGCGCGCGCCGGCTGCTCACCGAACTGGCCGCGCACAAGGTGCCGACGGCCCTGGTCTCCGCCTCGCACCGGCGCATCATCGACCGCGTCCTGACCTCGCTGGGACCGGAGTTCTTCGCCCTCACCGTCGCGGGCGACGAGGTGCCCCGTACGAAGCCGCACCCCGACCCGTATCTGCTCGCCGCACGGGGTCTGGGCGCGGAGCCGGCGCGCTGCGCGGTCATCGAGGACACCGCCACCGGGGTGGCCGCCGCGGAGGCCGCCGGGTGCCGTGTGGTGGCCGTACCGTCCGTGGCTCCGATCGCCCCGGCCGACGGGAGAACCGTCGTGGGCTCGCTCGAAGAGGTGGACCTGGTATTCCTGCGTGCTCTGATGACGCACGGAGACCGACCCGTGCACTGAGCGTCGCGATGAAATGCGCCACGGGAACTCTCGGCATTGGCCCGGATATTTTCCGTCACTTCACGTGGCGCATTCATGATCCCCGCAAAAGGGTGGGGGAGTGACCTTTATCACCTTCCTGCTCATCGACAGGGGCGGGTGGTGCTGATCCATGGCTGTCCCTGGTGGGCCCCGCTGTGCGCATGTGTCCCGCTTTGGGGCGGCCCGGAGGAAAGGCGTCCCCGCCCCGATATCGACGCGCCGCTATTTCCGATCACTGTCCGATTGCGATTCCCTTCGGCCCGGGTCCGGCATTACCGGCGCGTCCGACTAATCTCGTCGCGAGCACTTCGCCGTATCAACGACGTGTCCCCGACGGCCACCAAGTCGCCATGTACACAGGACCGATCGCCCTGTATCCCGGCCCGATCGCACTGCCCCGACCGGGTGGAACGCGGCGGAGTCTCGTCAGCACCGCTGTATCTCAGTGCCGGATGAGGGAGTACGTCCAGGATGAACCGCAAGACTTTGGCGCTGTCGGCCGCGTTCGGCCTGCTTGTGCCCGTGCTCGCCGGTTGCGGGGGCTCGGACGGTGGCTCCGACGGCGGGAAGGCCATTGTCGTGGGCACCACGGACCAGTACATCGCCAACGAGGACGGCCCCGCACCCCTGGACCCGGCCTTCGCCTACGACACCGGTACCTGGAACGTCCTGCGCCAGGTCGTCCAGACGCTGGTCTCCGTCCCGCGCGGCGGCGGCCAGCCGGTACCTGACGCGGCGTCCGAGTGCGGCTTCACGGACCGTGCGAACGAGAGCTACCGCTGCACGCTGCGCGAGGGGCTCAAGTTCCCCGGGGGTGACGCGATCACCGCCGACGACGTGAAGTTCTCCATCCAGCGCGCCCTGGACATGAAGGGCGAGAACGGTGTCGGCACGCTGCTGGCCAACATCGACACGATGGAGTCCGACGGCGCCCGGCGGATCGTCTTCCACCTCAAGTCGCCCGACGCGACCTTCCCCTACAAGCTCACCACCCCGGTGGCCGGCATCCTCAGCGCCAAGGACTACCCGGCGAAGAAGGTCAGGACCGGCTTCGAGCTCAGCGGATCGGGCCCGTACACCCTGAAGACCGAGGTCAAGGACGACGCGGTCGTCAAGGCCGTCTTCACCAAGAACCCGGACTACAAGGGCAACGTCAAGCTCCAGAACGACAAGGTCGAGCTGCGGCCCTTCAAGACCCCCGACGACATGGGCAAGGCGCTCGACGCGGGGGACATCGACATGATGACCCGCGCCATGTCGCCCCAGCAGGTCCAGGGACTGATCGAGAAGCCCCGGGAGGACATCCAGCTCACCGAGATGCCCGGGCTGGAGATCCGCTACCTCGTATTCAACACCGAGACCCCGCTCGTCAAGGAGAAGGCGGTACGCCAGGCGATGGCGTACACCATCGACCGCGGTCAGCTCGTGACCAAGGCGTACGGCGCCATGGCCGAGCCGCTGTACTCGCTCGTCCCGTCGAGCGTGGCCACCCACACGAACCCGTTCTTCAACAAGTACGGCGACGGTGACGTGTCCAAGGCGGCGCAGCTCCTGGAGGCGGCGGGCGTCACCACGCCGGTGAAGCTGACGCTGGACTACACCACCGACCACTACGGCTCGGCCACGCAGAAGGAGTTCGAGACCCTCCGGGACCAGCTCAACGCCAGCAAGCTCTTCGATGTCGACATCAAGGGCACCGAGTGGTCCGAGTTCCGGCCGAACGGGAAGAAGGGCGAGTACACCGTCTACGGGATGGGCTGGTTCCCCGACTTCCCGGACCCGGACACCTACGTCGGTCCCTTCTTCGACCAGCCCAACTTCCTGAACAACCCGTACGACAACGCCAATATCCGCACCAAACTCCTCCCGGAGTCGCGGAAGCAGGCCGACCGCAGCGCGGCCACCAAGACGTTCGGTGAGATGCAGAACCTCGTCGCCGACGAGGTCCCCTTCCTGCCGCTCTGGCAGGGCAAGCAGTACGTGGCGTCCCGGACCGAGATCTCCGGCGTCGAGTGGGCGGTCAACTCCTCCGCCGAACTCCACCTGTGGGAGCTGGGCGAGGGCAACTGACCCGCCGGATCCACGGACGAGGGGGGGGGGGGGGGGGGGGCGGCCGCCCGGGGGGCGGGGGGTGCATAGTCGTGGAGGCCCACCCCCGCGCCCCGTACGGCGGCGCCCCGGGGGACCCGGGGCGGAGG
>NZ_JBHZDA010000036.1:0-3226 GCF_042755665.1 Streptomyces sp. NPDC059142 | reverse complement strand
CGGGCCGCGCCAACCCCCCCCGCCGCACCCCCGGCCCCCCCGGGGCGGCGGGCACCCCCGCCAGCCCTTCGTCGTGTCCTTCGTCGTGCACGCCCTCCGCGACGCCCGTACGGCCGCCGCCGCGGGGCACCGGGGCCGACGGCCCGTCACGGCCCCTACTGGGCGCCCGGGCGCACCAGCCCGCTCTCGTACGCGTACACCGCGGCCTGCACCCGGTCGCGCAGGCTCAGCTTCGTCAGCACATGCCCCACATGGGTCTTGACCGTCGTCTCGCTCACGAACAGATCCGCCGCGATCTCCGCGTTCGACAGCCCGCGCGCCACCAGTTTCAGCACCTCGACCTCCCGCTCGGTCAGGGTGTGCAGCGTGTCGGGGACCGGATCCTCACCCGACGGAAGATGATCCGCGTACTTGTCGAGCAGCCGGCGCGTGATGCTCGGGGCGAGCATCGCCTCACCCGCCGCGACCACCCGGATGGCCTGCACCAGCTCATTGGCGGGCGCGTCCTTCAGCAGGAAGCCGCTGGCCCCCGCGCGCAGCGCCTCCACCACGTACTCGTCGAGATCGAAGGTGGTCAGGACCAGCACCTTCGCCGGGCCGTCCCGGCCGGGGCCGGTGATCTGGCGGGTCGCCTCCACCCCGTCCATCCGCGGCATGCGGATGTCCATCAGCACCACATCGGGCTGGAGCGCGCGGACCTGGTCGATGGCCTGGAGGCCGTCCCCGGCCTCACCGACGACCGCGATGTCCTGCTCGGCCTCCAGGATCATCCGGAAACCGGTGCGCAGCAGCGGCTGGTCGTCGACCAGTAGGACGCGGACAGTCACGGGCAACTCCTTCACTAGACAGCCCCATTCTGCCCTGACGGCCCTGGACGGGGTCAGCCGGGCGCGGGCGCCTCCACGGTGGCCTCCACCGGCTTCACGCTCAGCGGGTAGACCGGCGGCGTCCCGCCGAACTCCGGACACACCGCCCGGTGGTCGCACCAGCCGCACAGCTTCGTCGGCCGGGGCCGCCAGTCGCCGGTCTCCGTGGCCAGCTCGATCGCCTGCCAGAGCGCCTCCAGCTTGCGCTCCACGCGCTCCAGGTCCGCCTCCACCGGGTCGTACGTCACGACCTCGCCGCTGCCCAGATACACGAGCTGGAGCCGGCGCGGCAGCACCCCCTTCAGCCGCCGCACCACCAGGGCGTAGAACGTCATCTGGAACAGCGCGCCCTCCGCGTACTCCGGACGCGGCGCCTTGCCCGTCTTGTAGTCGACGATCCGCACCTCGCCGGTGGGCGCGACATCCACCCGGTCGATCACCCCGCGCAGCCGCAGCCCCGACTCCAGCTCCGTCTCCACGAACAGCTCACGCTCGGCGGGCTCCAGCCGCGTCGGATCCTCCAGCGAGAACCACCGCTCCACCAGCCGCTCCGCCTGCGCCAGCCACGCGGCCAGCCGCTCACCCGCAGTGCCCTCAGCGCCCTCGGCGGCCTCCGTGAACAGCTCACCCAGCTCGGGCCTGGCGGCCAGCAGCCGGTCCCACTGGCCGGGCACCAGCGCCTTCGCCCGCGGCGCCGTGCGCTCCGCGGCCGGCGCGTCGAAGAGCCGCTCCAGCACCGCGTGCACCAGCGTGCCGCGCGTGGCGGCCTCGCTCGGCTTCTCCGGCAGCTTGTCGATCACCCGGAATCTGTACAGCAGAGGGCACTGCATGAAGTCGCTCGCACGCGACGGCGACAGCGAAGTGGGCGGCTTGCTCGTACTCATGACGCAGACCCTACGGCCCGCCACTGACAGCGAGCCGAATACCATCGACTACAGAGCTACTCGCACCACATCATCGAGCGAGCGACGCTCCGACGAAGGGAACCCGTGAAACAGGACGACGAGAGCGGCGAGGGCAGGATGCCGCAGCCCGGCAAGGGGGACACGGGCCCCGGTGGCAAGCCGCCGCGCCGTGAAGACCCCGGCGGTGGCATTCTCATGGGCCGCCCCTTCGGCGTGCCCGTCTACGTCGCCCCGAGCTGGTTCCTGGTGGCCGCGCTCATCACCTGGATCTTCGGCGGTCAGCTCGAACGGGTCCTGCCGGAACTGGGCGGCCTGCGGTACCTGGTCTCCCTGTTCTTCGCGGTCGCGTTCTACGCCTCCGTACTCGTCCACGAGCTGGCCCACACCGTCGCCGCCCTCCGCTTCAAGCTGCCCGTACGCCGGATCCAGCTCCAGTTCTTCGGCGGAGTCTCCGAGATCGAGAAGGAGTCCGAGACACCCGGCCGCGAGTTCGTCCTCGCGTTCGTCGGACCGCTCCTCTCCCTGGTCCTCGCCGGCCTCTTCTACCTCGGCCTGCTCGCCGTGGAGGCCCGCACGGTCCCCGGCGTCCTGCTCGCGGGGCTGATGATCTCCAACCTGATCGTCGCCGTCTTCAACCTGCTGCCCGGCCTCCCGCTGGACGGCGGCCGGATGCTGCGCGCCGTCGTCTGGAAGATCACCGGCAAGCCCATGAGCGGCACCATCGCCGCCGCCTGGGTCGGCCGCGCGCTCGCGGTCACCGTCCTCATCGGCCTCCCGCTCCTCACCCGTACGGGTGCACTCGGCACCTCCGCCGCGGACGTCGGCGGCATGGAGACCGTGATGGACGCGCTGCTCGCCGCGATCCTGGCCGCGATCATCTGGACCGGCGCGGGCAACAGCCTGCGCATGGCCCGCCTCCGCGAACACCTCCCCGAACTCCAGGCCCGCGCCCTCACCCGCCGCGCGGTCCCGGTCGAATCCACCACCCCCCTCTCCGAGGCACTGCGCCGCGCCAACGAGGCGGGCGCCCGTGCCCTGGTCGTCGTGGACGGCCAAGGCGACCCGACCGCCCTCGTCCGCGAATCCGCCATCGTCGGCGTCCCCCAGCACCGCCGCCCCTGGGTCGCCGTGAGCGGCCTCGCACAGGACCTCACGGAAGGCATGAAGGTCCCGGCCGACCTCGCGGGAGAAGCCCTCCTGGAACGCCTCAGGGCCAGCCCGGCGACGGAGTACCTGGTACTGGAGGAAACCGGAGAGATCTACGGCGTCCTCTCCACAGCCGACGTGGAACGCGCCTTCGTCTCCGCCATGGCCCGCCCCAGCTGAGTTTTTCCGGGGGCTCGGTTCGCCTCCGGGGCGCTCTATGCCGCTGTCGACGGTCGACCGTGCTCGGCCCCTCGTTCCTCGGGGCCTGCGCCCACGCGGCGGAGCCGCATATCGGGTACAGCCTCCCAT
>NZ_JBHZDA010000035.1:21797-62761 GCF_042755665.1 Streptomyces sp. NPDC059142 | reverse complement strand
GGATCGGCGGGCGCGGGGGCCGGCGGTGCGGGCGCCGCGTCCGAGGGGCTGGGCGCCCCGGCGAAGGCGGGTATCGCCGGGCTGCTGGTGGTCGCCACCGCCGGCCTGGTGTACGCGCTGACGGGCAACAGCCCCCAGCCCGACGCCAAGCCCCGGGAGAAACCGCCGGTCGCGCAGCCGCTCGTACCGCAGGTGCCGGTCCCCTCGTCCGCGCCGCCCGCGCCGTCCGCACCCCCGGAGCCGCCCCCGGCCTCCTCCGCCCCGGCCCCGGCGCCGCCCACGACTCCGGCACCGACGCCGAGGAAGACCACCCCGGCGCCCACGAAGCCCGCGCCGAGCCCGAGCCGTACCGCCCCTGCACCCGCCCCGACCCCCACGCCCACACCTCCCCCGCCGAAGCCGAGGCCCCGGCCGACGCCGACGCCGACGCCGACGCCGAGCCCACCGCCGCCCGCGCCCGCCGACTACCAGGTGAACGAGTTGTCGTACAGCGTCCTCGGCGACGGCGACGAGCCCGAGGTGCGGCTCGCGCAGAGCGGCTGGCTCTGGCAGCGGTCGAGCGTGTCCATCGGCGGCACGCGCTACGGCCATGGCGTCACCATGCACGCCGCGTCCTCGGTGACCATCGACCTCAACCGGAGCTGTTCCACGTACGCGGCGCTGGTCGGCGTGGACGACATGACGCTCGGCCGGGGCTCCGTGCGCTTCTCCCTGTACGGCGACGGCGCGCGTCTGTGGCGCTCGCCCGTGCTGAACGGCGGCGACGCGGCCGTCCCCGTACAGGTGGGCATCTCCGGACAGCGCACCATCCGCCTGGTCGTGGAACCGCACACACCCTTCGGCGCCGTCGCCCTGGCGGACTGGGCGCGGTCCCGGATCAGTTGTCGCTGAGCCCGGGGGTGAGGAACGCCCGGCGAACCCGATGACGCCCTCCGGGTCCGGCTGGTGTTCCCGGGCCACGGTGACGGCGTCGTCCGTACCGGCGACGGGGCGCCGGCAGCGGATGTGCGGGCTCCTCCATGAGCTCCTCCATGAGTGGGAGCAGGTGTCTCGCTTGTCCCCGCATCACGTCGCGGCCTCCTGCCGGCCGCCGAAGGGCGGCCGGACGCCGTTCTCCGGGCTCACCGCCCGCCCGCGGTCACCGCGCCTCGGGACCGGTGCTGTCGTCGGAGGGGGCCAGGGTGCGCACGACGTCGAACTCGTTGCCCTCGGGATCGGCCATGACCACCCAGCTCCGGCCCGGCCCCTGGCCCACGTCGGCCGTGGTGGCGCCGAGGCCGAGCAGTCTGGCCACCTCGTCGTCGGTGCTGCGGTCGATCGGGCTGACGTCGAGGTGGAGGCGGTTCTTCACGGCCTTGACCTCGGACACCCGGATGAACATCAGGGTGGGCGGCATCTGACGGGCCCGGACCTCCTCGGCGGTCGGCTCCCAGGAGCCGATCTCGACCTTGCCCTCGCTCCGGTCGATCACCGTGAAGTCCAGGACCGCGCACCAGAAGGCCGCGAGCCGCTCCGGATCGTGGCAGTCGACGACCAACTCGGTGAACCTGCTGGCCATGTCTCCCCCGGAGAGTGCGGACGCGGGGCTCAGTCTATGAGGCC
Organism: Streptomyces sp. NPDC059142; assembly: GCF_042755665.1. Classification (NCBI taxonomy): domain Bacteria; kingdom Bacillati; phylum Actinomycetota; class Actinomycetes; order Kitasatosporales; family Streptomycetaceae; genus Streptomyces; species Streptomyces sp. NPDC059142. The sequence continues at coordinate 61,159 of NZ_JBHZDA010000035.1, read as the reverse complement.
GTCACGACCGCAGCGTCGGCCTCGGGACCACGCCGCCCGCGACCGCGCGCTGGCGCGGGGCCGCCGTTCCCGTCCAGCAGGTGCCGCGGCGGGAGAGGAGCCGGCGCAGCCAGAGTTCGGTGGAGACCAGGTCCGCTATGCCGTCCAGCGGGACCGGTTCGCCCTCGGCCGCCGCGCGCAGGGCCTTGCGGACGACGCGGGCCTCGACCCGGCCCGCGTCGGCGAGGAGCGGGGCGTCGAAGAGGGAGATCAGGTCGCCGATGGAGGCGCGCAGCCCGACCCGGGTGGCCGCCGCCGAACCCGCGCGGGAGGTGGCGCCCCAGCCCGGGGGGAGGTCGTGGATGCCCGTACCGGCCAGGACCGTGCGGAGGATCTCGGCGCGGGCGCCCGGCTGGACCCGTAGCGCTTCGGGGAGTTCGCGGCAGGCCCGTACGACCTGGTTGTCGAGGAAGGGTGCGTGCAGCCGCTGGCTGCGGATCTCGCCCGCCTGCTCGAAGACCCGGTGGTCGGCGGCGAAGCGGGCGAGGGCGGCGCGGGCGCGGGCCTCGCCGGGGCGCTGGACGGAGGTGGGGCGGGTCGCGCCGGAGAGCAGGCGAACCGATACTTCGGCCAGTGCCTCCCCCGTCAGCCAGCGGGCGGCGGGCCCCGGCCGTGACCAGGTGAGCGCGGCCAGCGACGCGCCCAGCGGGCCGTTCGACGCGGCCGACAGCAGGGCCCGGTTGGCCTCGGGGAGCCGGGCGGCGGCCTCTTCGAGGCCGGTGCGGTACGGCGTACGGGCCAGTCTGCGCGCCGCCCGGTAGACGGTCACCGGGACGAACAGCGAGGCGGGCGACGGGCCCTCGGCTCTGGCCAGTGCGGTGACCGGATGCAGGAGGTGGCGTCTGCGCCGGTCCAGGAGCAGATCGGCCAGGCGCGCCGGGTGCGCGTCGAGGACCTCGCGGGCGCCCGCCCCGGTGAAGTGGTCGGCGCTGCCCGCCGCGAGGCGCCGCCGGTGGCGTTCGGCCGTGACCAGGGAGGGGCCGGGCTCGTCGGTGAGCGGGCCTTCCAGCTCCGCGTACGGCAGGGCCTCCTCGCCCGCCGCGACGACCACGTGGTGCAGCCGGGGGTTGGCGGCGATGGCCCTGGCCCGCTCCAGCTCGGCCTCGTCCCGGCCCGCCGTGGAGAGGTCGTTGAAGGTGACGGCGAGCAGCCGCTCCCCCGCGCCGGTGCCGTGCCCGAGGATCGTGCCGGGCGCGCCGGGCAGCCCGGCGGCGAGCAGCGCGAGGGTGCCGGAGGCGCTGCCGCCGGAGAGGTCGGCGCCGATACCGGGGACGGGTCCGGCGCCCCCGCGCGCGGCGCGCCGGTCGGCGGGGCCCATGCCGGGGACGGGCCCGGGGTCCTGCGGCAGGGTCTCGGGGGCGTGGCGCGGCGCCAGGAGCCGGGCGCGTACGGAGTCGACGAGGGCGTCCCGTACGCCTTCGACGGCCAGGTCCGGGTCGCGCTGGGGGCCCGCGACGGCGAGCGAGGCGACCGGTTCGTACCCGGTGATCTCGCGCGACCCCTCGCGCAGGACGAGCGCGTGCCCCGGCGGGATGCGCTTGACGCCCTCGTACGGGGTGGAGTCGCGCAGCGCCTCCGGGGTCTCGGGGCAGGCGAGGAGCGCGGCGAGGTGGCCGATGTCGAGCTGTGCCTCGATGAGGTCGGCGAGCGGCAGGGCGGCGGTGGCGTACGCGGTGCCGCTCGCCCAGGGGGTGTAGAAGACGGGGCGCGCCCCGGCCAGATCGCCGGCGATGGTGACGCGGCGGCCGATCTGGGCGACGGCGGTGTAACTCCCGGACCAGGCGGTGAGATGGCGCAGCGCGCCGCCGCGCGCGGCGAACAGGCCGACGCGCAGCTCCTCGTCGGTGGCCCCGCAGCAGCCGAGCACGGCGAGCCGGGTGAAGGGGTCGACGGTGACGACTCTCACCTCGTCGGGGCGCCAGTCGCCGACGGCCCACAGCGGATCCGGGTCACCCCACAGGAGTTGGGAGCCGACCGGGTGGACGCTGCCGCTCTCGGAGTCGCCGACGGGGCCGACCGCCCCGGCCGTGCCGAAGCGGGCGGCGATACTGCTCCATCCCACCAACCACCGCATCGCCGCCTCCACGCTTCCACAGCCTGTGGATCAATCGGGCCCGGACCGGGGCCCCCTGGAACCTGGATCGTGCGGTCCCGGTTCCATGATCCCGCGTCGAAGCTCAAGCTGAGAAGCTCGAACCGAAGCCGTTCAGGACCATGCTGCCATGACAACAGCGCACGGGAGGGCCTACGGAAGCGTGCGCGCGAAGGGGAATGCGCCCCTGGCATTGGCCATGTGGCGGAGAAACGGCGCTCTCCCGACCGACAACCGATGGGCAGCATTCAGCCAATCTCCGAACGCGGCGCGGCGCGCCGGACGGACCCCGTAAGGGCTCCGGCGCCGGCGAACGTTCGGTCCGGGAGGCGGGATTAGCCTCCCGGACCGGTCCACCGCCCGCGGGGATTGGGGCGGCGGTATCCCCCAGCCCACTCGTTCCAGTACGCAGTGGGCCGACCCACGCAGGTCTCATGGAAGCGTTCCCGGTCCCGCGCGGCCAAGAGCGCACGGCCGGGCGCACGCTACACACCCGGAGCACGCGGCGTCCCTCCGGGGGCCCTTCCGCGGCCTCCCCGACGGACAACAATCCCGCCATCCGGAAGTCCGCCCCTTAACGGTCGGGATGTGGCGAACTACGCTGGGTTTACGAATGCCGCGCGCCTATGCCGCAAAGCGGCGGCCGTCTGTGTGTCGAGGGGTGACGCATGTCCAGGGAGCTACGCGGGCCGAACGAGAAGCTCGGCACCGTTCTCGCCCTCGCGGGAATCAGCAACGCCGGCCTCGCCCGGCGGGTCAACGACCTCGGGGCGCAGCGCGGTCTGACACTTCGCTACGACAAGACCTCCGTGGCGCGATGGGTCTCCAAGGGGATGGTTCCGCAGGGTGCGGCGCCCCATCTCATCGCGGCAGCCATCGGGGCGAAACTAGGACGTCCTGTCCCGCTCCACGAGATAGGGCTCGCGGACGCGGACCCGGCCCCCGAGGTCGGGCTCGCCTTCCCGCGCGACGTCGGGGAGGCGGTGCGCACGGCGACGGAGCTGTACCGGCTGGACCTCGCGGGCCGGCGGGCGGGGAGCGGGGGCATCTGGCAGTCGCTGGCCGGATCTTTCGCAGTGAGCGCTTACGCGACGCCCGCGTCCCGGTGGCTGATAACACCCGCCGACTCCTCGGTCGCCCGTGATCCGGCGGTCGCGGAGGCGGCGCAGGGAGCGCACGGCGGGGGCGGACCCGCAGCGCAGGGAGCCTCCGACGCGACCGCGCAGGCCGGGGCGCCCGGCGAGCTGTCCCCGCTGCGCGTGGGCCACAGCGATGTCGCCAAGCTGCGCGAGGCGGCGTCCGACGCCCGCCGCTGGGACTCCAAGTACGGGGGCGGGGACTGGCGTTCGTCCATGGTCCCGGAGTGTCTGCGGGTCGACGCGGCGCCGCTGCTCCTCGGGGCGTACAGCGACGAGGTCGGCCGGGGGCTCTTCGGCGCCACGGCCGAACTGACCAGGCTGGCCGGGTGGATGGCCTTCGACACCGGTCAGCAGGAGGCGGCGCAGCGCTACTACATCCAGGCGCTGAGGCTGGCGCGGGCGGCGGCCGACGTGCCGCTGGGCGGGTACGTGCTGGCGTCGATGTCGCTCCAGGCGACGTACCGGGGCTTCGCCGACGAGGGCGTCGACCTGGCGCAGGCGGCGCTGGAGCGCAACCGGGGGCTGGCCACGGCGCGCACGATGAGCTTCTTCCGGCTGGTGGAGGCGCGGGCGCACGCGAAGGCGGGCGACGCGGTCGCGGCCGGGGCGTCGCTGAAGGCCGCGGAGGGGTGGCTGGAGCGCTCCCGGGACGGTGACGCGGATCCGGGGTGGCTGAGTTTCTACTCGTACGACCGGTTCGCGGCCGACGCCGCCGAGTGCTACCGCGATCTGAAGGCGCCGCGCCAGGTACGGCAGTTCACGGAGCAGGCGCTCTCCCGGCCGACGGAGGAGTTCGTACGCTCGCACGGCCTGCGGCTGGTGGTGAGCGCGGTGGCCGAGCTGGAGTCGGGCAATCTGGACGCGGCCTGCGCGGCCGGTACGCGGGCGGTGGAGGTCGCGGGGCGGATCTCGTCGGCCCGTACGACCGAGTACGTACGGGATCTGCTGCACCGGCTGGAGCCGTACGGCGACGAGCCCCGGGTGGTCGAGCTGCGGGAGCGGGCCAGGCCGCTGCTGGTGGCGCCCGCGTAGACGAGCCGTTCCGAAGTGGCGTCGTCCGCCCCTCCCCGCGGACGGGACTTCGGAATGACTCGTCCAGGTCCCACCGGCGGTACGAGGAGGTCCGCCGGCGGGGTCGGAAAGGCCCCCGGTCGCGTTGGTGCCCGCGCGCGGGTTTGAGCACGCCGTCCCCGGGCCAGTGCACTATCGGGGTGGGAGGTGACGCGCGCGATGGGCACACGCGTGGGGTTCGACTGCGAGGTACTGGTGATCGGCGGCGGGATCGTCGGTCTGTCGACGGCGTACGCGATCACGCGCGCGGCCCCCGGCACGCGTGTCGTCGTGCTGGAGAAGGAGCCGGGACCGGCGCGCCACCAGACGGGCCACAACAGCGGGGTGATCCACAGCGGGGTCTACTACCGCCCGGGGTCGCTCAAGGCGCGGTACGCGGTGCGCGGCTCCGCCGAGATGGTCAAGTTCTGCGCGGAGTACGGCATCGCGCACCGGGTCACGGGCAAGCTGATCGTCGCCACCCGCCGCGAGGAGCTGCCCCGGCTGCACGCCCTGGTGCAGCGCGGCCGGGAGAACGGCCTGCCGGTACGGGAGCTGGGTCCGGCGCAGATCATGGAGTACGAGCCGCAGGTACGCGGCGTCGCGGCGATCCAGGTCGGCACGACGGGCGTCTGCGACTTCGCGGCGGTCGCCCGGCAGCTCGCCGCGTCGGCGGAGGCCGCGGGCGCGTCCGTACGGTACGGCTCTGAGGTCACCGCCGTCGACCGGCGCCCCTGGGGCGTCGCGGTCCGCACCGCGTCCGGGGCGGTGGTCAGGGCGCGCGCCCTGGTCAACTGCGCGGGGTTGCAGTGCGACCGGGTGGCCCGGCTGGCGGGCGACGAGCCGGGGATGCGGATCGTGCCGTTCCGGGGCGAGTACTACGAGCTGGCCAGGCCGGAGCTGGTCCGGGGGCTGGTCTATCCGGTGCCGGATCCGGCGTTCCCGTTCCTCGGGGTGCATCTGACCCGGTCCGTCGACGGCAGCGTCCACGTCGGCCCGAACGCGGTCCCCGCGCTGGCCCGGGAGGGCTACACCTGGGCCGCCGTGCGCCCGGCGGAGCTGGCCACGACGCTGGCCTGGCCGGGGTCGTGGCGCATCGCGCGCCGGCACTGGCGGTACGGCGCGGGCGAGCTGCGCCGCTCGCTGTCGAAGCGGGCCTTCGCGGCGGCCGTACGGCGGCTGCTCCCCGCGGTGCGGGACGCCGATCTGCGCCCGGCGGCGGCGGGGGTGCGGGCCCAGGCGGTCCTGCGGGACGGCACCCTGGCGGACGACTTCCTGATCCGGCGGGCGGGCCGCACGGTCCATGTCCTGAACGCGCCGTCACCGGCGGCGACCGCGTCGCTGCCCATCGGCCGGGAGGTGGCCCGCCGGGCGCTCGCGGCGCTGGCGCAGGAGTAGGGCCCCGGGGCGGTCCGCCGGGGTCCGTAGAATTGGGGCATCGCGACCGGGTCCCGGCCGCCCCCACCCGTACCACCAGCCGCTCCCACCAGCCCGGATTGCCGAGATGACCGAGAACCCCACAGCGAGCCGCAGCGCGAGCAGTCCCGCGGACCGTCCCGCGAGCCGTCCCGCGAGCCGGATGTTCCCCGAGGGCACGGGCCCCGCGGCCGACCCCGCCGGGTCGCACTTCGAGCGGCGGATCCGCAGCTTCCAGCCGCGCCGCAGCCGGGTGACCACCGGGCAGGCCGAGGCGCTGCGGCGGCTGTGGCCGGCCTGGGGCCTGGACATCGACGGACAGCGGGTGCTCGACCCGGCCGCGCTCTTCGACGGGCTGCCGGTCGTCCTGGAGATCGGCTTCGGAATGGGCGAGGCGACCGCGCGGATGGCCGCCGACGACCCCGGCACCGGCATCCTCGCCGTCGACGTGCACACCCCGGGCCAGGGCAATCTGCTCCGGCTCGCCGAGGAGAACGGGCTGTCCAACATACGGGTGGCCAACGGCGACGCGATCATCCTGCTCCGGGAGATGCTGCCGGCCGCCTCGCTCGACGGGGTACGGGTCTACTTCCCCGACCCCTGGCCCAAGAAGCGCCACCACAAGCGCCGGCTGATCCAGCCGGAGTTCCTGGACCTGGCCGCGGACCGGCTGAAGCCCGGGGCCGTACTGCACTGCGCGACCGACTGGGAGCCGTACGCCGAGCAGATGCTCGCCGAGCTGACGGCCCATCCGCGGTTCGGGAACACGGCGCCGGACGGCGGCTACGCGCCGCGGCCCGCGTTCCGCCCGCTGACCCGGTTCGAGGGCCAGGGGCTCGACAAGGGGCATGTGGTGCACGACCTGCTGTTCCGCCGGGCGCCGTAAGACCCGTAAGACCCAAAAGGCCCGTAGGGCCCCTGCCGGGAGGGTTCCGGACCGGATGCCGGGCCCCGGGATCACCCGGGGTGATCGCCAGGTGTCAGTGTCCCTCGTTAGGGTCATCAGGTGTCAGAACCGTCCCCGCACCGCCTCGACCCGCACCCGGCCATCCCCGTCTACGAGCAGCAGGAGCTGCGCGGCGATCTGTGGAGCGCCGTGCCCCCGCCCGCCCGCAGGCGCTACCGGCCGACGCGCGCGCTCTGGCGCAACAGGGGGGTCAGGGCCGGGGCGTTGATCACGGTGCTGGCGCTCTGCGCGCTGGTGATCCTCGCGCTCGTCCGGGAACAGACCGGGCCCCAGGGCTTCCTGGTGGGGCTGGGGCTCGCCGTGCTGCCCGTACCGCTGCTGGCCGCCGCCTTCCGCTGGCTGGACCGGGTGGAGCCGGGACCGTGGACGAATCTGCTGTTCGCGTTCGCCTGGGGCGCCTTCGCCGCGGCGCTCGTCGCGATCATCGCCAACTCCTTCGCGACGGAGTGGATCGCCACCGCCACCGCCGACCCGGCCGGCGCCGAGTCCCTGGGCGCCACGGTGATAGCGCCGGTCGTCGAGGAGAGCGCCAAGGCCACGGCGATCCTGCTGATCTTCCTCTTCCGCCGCCGGAGCTTCACGGGACTGGTGGACGGCGTGGTGATCGCGGGGTTCAGCGCCACGGGCTTCGCCTTCACGGAGAACATCCTCTATCTGGGCAACGCCTTCGGCGAGGACCAGACGCAGGGGCACTCCGGGCTGAATTCGGTCACGGCGGCGACCTTCTTCGTCCGTGTCGTGATGTCGCCGTTCGCGCACCCGCTCTTCACGGCGGCGACGGGCATCGGCTTCGGTCTGGCGGCCGTGGCGGCCCGGCACCAGAAGGTGCGCCGGGTGGTGCTGCCGCTGCTCGGGCTGGTCCTCGCGATGGGCATGCACGCGCTGTGGAACGCCTCGGCGTCGCTCTTCGGGCCCTTCGGCTTCTACGCCGTGTACGGGGCGTTCATGGTGCCGGTCTTCGGGCTGCTGACCTGGCTGGTGATCTGGAGCCGCCAGCGCGAGCTGCGGACGCTCGCCGCCGAGCTGCCCGCGTACGCCGCGGCGGGGTGGCTGCCCCCGGCCGCGCCTCTGGCGCTCTCCTCGATGCGGGCGCGGGCGATGGCGCGGGGGTTCGCGAACCGCGGCCACGGCCGCGCGGCGGCGCGGGCGGTCGGGGAGTACGAGGCGTTCGCGACGTCCCTGGCGTTCCTGCGCCACCGGGCCGGGCGGGACCGGGTCGGCCCGGACTTCGTGGAGCGCGAGCAGGAGCTGCTGCACCACCTGTGGGAACGCAAGGAGATAGCCGGGCCCGCGCTGACATACGCGGCGCGGGCCACGGGCCGGGTGCGGGTGCCGCCGCCGTACATCGACTACGACGGCTACAACCCGTACCGGCAGTACTGATCCTCCGCGGAGGGTCCCTCGCGGAGGGGTCCCTCTCGGAGGAGTCCCTTGCGGAGGAGCCCCTCGCCGGAGGAGTCCCCCGCGAGGGCGGGGGCGCGTCTCAGGGGTTGATGCCCTTGCCGTTCAGCCAGGCCATCGGGTCGATGCCCGTGCCGCCCGCCGTGTGGACCTCCAGGTGGAGGTGCGGCCCGGTCACGTTGCCGGTCGCGCCGACGCGGCCGATGACCTCACCGGTGGAGACCTTCTGCCCGGCGCTGACGGAGAGGGAGGACTGGTGCGCGTACCAGATCTCCGTGCCGTCATCCAGCTCCAGGACCGTGCGGTAGCCGTACGAGCCCGACCAGCCGGCCGACTTGACGGTGCCGCTGTGCACGGCCTTGATCGGGGTGCCGGTCGGCGCCGCGAAGTCCAGGCCGGTGTGGTAGCCGGAGGACCAGAGGGAGCCGGACTGGCCGAAGGAGGAGGTGAGGGTGTACGAGGAGGTGGGGAGCGAGTAGCTGGCCGCCAGCTTGGCGAGGCGCTCCTTCTCGGCCTTGGCCTTGGCCTCCGCCTCGGCCTTCTTCTTGGCCGCCTCGATCTTCTTCTCGGCGTCGGTCTGGCGCGCCTTGGCCTGGGCCGCGGCCTTCTCGGCCGCCGCGTCCTGCGCCGCCGCCTTCTGCGTGGCGTCGGCCTCGGTCTGCTGCCGCTCGGCCTGCTGGAGGATGCGGGCGCGCAGCGCCTCGCCGGCGTCGGTGGCGCCCTGCTCGGTGTCCGAGGCCGTCAGCCCGGCGGTCGTCAGCGGCGCGCCGGCCAGCACCTCGGAGTCGGAGTCGTCCGAGCCGAGATAGCCCATCCCCGGCAGGGATTTGGCGTCGGGAAGATTGTCCGCGATGGCATCGGGCAGAGATATGGAGACCGCGGGCTTGTCCTGGGCGGTGGCGATGCCGCCCGCGCCGACGGCGGCGATGACACCGACGCCGAGGACGGTGGAGCTGCGGGCGAGTCCGTTGCGCTGCTTGGCGACGCGGTGCTTGCCGCGTACGGGGCGGACGGACTCCTCGGTGGGGTTCCACTCCCCCCAGGTGCCGGGCGCCTCGTTCTCACCGCCGCTGCCGAAGGAGTGGGGTGCGAAGGTCGCCGTGGCCGTGGGGGCAGGCTGGTTGGACGCCACTGAGGCGTGCTCCTTTCCTTCCTTCTCGCCTACCGGGTTAGCTGACGGGTTCGGAGCAGGAAGGTCTCCTACGGAGGCCCCCTGCCGTCCAGGACGGCAAGTAGCTCCCGATTCACCCCAATTGGTGGTTCCCCGGTTCCCTCGCGGGATTCGGCGCACGCGCACGGTGCCATCTCTGACGACGGCTGGGACGACCGCGCTGCGTTATCGAACGTTAATAGAGACCAGGGCTTTATTCCAAGCTGTTCCCGGTGATCGTTAACGACTTCGCATCGGATGTACCGGGACACAAGAGTCCACATCAGGGCGAGTTGATCGACAACCTGAGCAGATCGATCCACTCCACATACCTGACGGTATGTCATATGTTATGCGGAGGGGTACGTACCGATCACCCTCCGCGACCGGACGGCCGGAGCCGTACCGCCCCCGGCTCCCGTCGGGGCGCGATCACCGGCTGCCCTCAGGGCACGATCCGCATCGTCCTGCGCCGCTCCGGCTCCCCCTCCGCGGGCCGGCTCACCGCCAGCAGCGCCATGTCGTCCTGACTGCCGCCGCCCGTGTGCAGCCGTACGTCGTCGATCAGCGCCTGGAGCATCTCGTCGGGCCCCTGGAAGATCCGCCCGTCGAGCCGTTCACGCGGTACGTAGAAGACCCCCCGGGCGTCGCGCGCCTCGGTGAGCCCGTCCGTGTAGAAGAGCAGCGTCGCGCCGTCCGGGTACACGGACTGCTCCGCCCGGTCCGGCCACGCGCCCAGCTCGCTCATGCCCAGCGGCAGCGCCGGATCGCGCGTCGCCAGCATCCGGACCGCCCCGTCGTGGCACATCAGCAGCGGCTCGGGATGGCCCCGGTTGACGAGCCGTACGACGTCCTCGCCGTGCGGGATCTCCGCCAGTACGGCCGTGGTGAACCCCTCGAAGACATCCAGCCCGTCCCGCCGCGTCCCCTCCCGCAGCAGCGAGCGCTCCAGCCGCTCCGCGACACCCTCCAGCGAGCTCTCCTGCTCCGCCGCCTCCCGGAACGACCCGATGATCACGGCGACCGCCTCGACCGCCTCCAGCCCCTTCCCCCGTACGTCGCCGACCACCAGCCGTACCCCGTACGGCGTGTCCTGCACGGCGAACAGGTCCCCCCCGATGAACGCGCCCTCCTGCGCCGCCTCGTACCGCGCCGCGATCCGCAGCCCGCCGATCCGCTCCGCCGGTCTGGGCAGCACGGCGCGCTGGGCGGTCTCCGCGATGATGCGGGCGGACGCCAGCCGTTCGCCGCTGCGTCTGACGACCCCGTTGATGTAGAGCGCGAGGGCGGAGACGAGCAGCACCGTCAGCAGTTCGCTGTACGACACCACCGAGAAGAGCGTGTCCGTGTGGACCCGCAGCACCGCCTCGGCCACGAGGGAGACCACGGCCACCGTCAGGGTGCCGAGCATCGGGTAGAACGGCGCCGCGATCAGCGGGGCGGCGGCGAAGAGCGGCGCCCCGGTCACCCGCGCCGGGGTCGCCAGATCCAGGACCACCCCGCCGATGATCACCAGCGCGGGCAGGAACCGGACCAGCCGGCGCCCGGCGAGACGCCGCGCCGCGTACCCGTACGGTCCGTGCGGCCCGTACGGCGCCGCCTCGCCCACCTGGGCGAGGTTGCGGGCGGGGTCGCGCCGGTGGTCGCGCCCGTTGCCCGTGGTCGCCCAGAAGCCGGCGCCGTCGGCACCGAGGACACCCGCTCCGTCGGCGTCCCGCCTGCTCCTGCCGCCGAGGCGCTCTCCGATCTTCCTGAGCTTCCCCACCAGTCGTCTCCTGCCCGGTCCGCCGACGGCTGCGGACGGTACCGCGCTCCACCCAGGCTGGTCGCTGCCGCGCCGGGCAGCGACCCGCCCTCGGCCGACTGGGCTACGAAAGACCGGTAGGGGACCGGTACTGGGACCACGGAGCACCGTTGTACAGAAGCTCAGTCGGTCAGGTGGCGCTCGGCGTACACCTTCATGGCGTCCCGCACGAGCACAGCCGTACCTTCACCGTACTGGTCATACGCCGCGGTGAAACGTCGATCATCGACGTACATGGCCGTCACGCCGATGACATAGGACCTGGTGGGCTCCACGGTCACCGACAGCCAGTCGCAGTGACGCCGGGCGACCGCCTGCGCCTCCTCGCTCGCGGCGCCGTGACCGGCCGCCGCGGTACGCCCCCAGTCACGGGCGATCGCCTCGTGCCGCGCCCCGAACGCCCGGCGCTCCTCCCCGCTCAGCGAGCGCCACCAGCGGTCGCTCCTCTCGTAGGCGGGACGGCCCCACCTCTCGGTGACCTCCCGCTCGTAGCGCGTGTGCGCGAAGCCGTCCAGCACTTCTTCCGCCATGAGTTCCTCTCCGTTCCCGGTCTTGTGGAGAGTGGTCCGCACCGACGTGATCAGCCGTCCGATGCGCTCGCGTTCCTGTTCCAGCAGGTCCAGATGGCCGCGCAGGGCGGCGGCCGTGTCCTGCCGGCCGTCGAGTATCCGGGCGATCTCCGGCAGCCCGAGCCCCAGCTCCCGCAGCAGCAGGATCCGCTGGAGCCGGACCAGGGCCTCCTGGCCGTAGTACCGGTACCCGTTGGCGCCGGTCCTGCTGGGCTCCAGCAGTCCCAGCTCGCCGTAGTGCCGGAGGGTACGGCTCGTCGTGCCGGCCTTCTTCGCGATGTCCTGGATCGACCACTCCATGACGTTCACGGTAGAAGTTGACGTTACGTAAAGGTCAAGCCCCGGTCTCCCCCATGGCTCCGGGCACGACGAAGGCCCGGATTCACCAGGAATCCGGGCCTTCGTTTTCTTCCAGTAGCGGGGACAGGATTTGAACCTGCGACCTCTGGGTTATGAGCCCAGCGAGCTACCGAGCTGCTCCACCCCGCGCCGTTGAATGCAACTCTACGCCATCCGGAGCACGGTCATGACCACTTTCCCGTGGAGCCGCCCTTTTCCCGTGGGACCGCCGGGAAAGGCGCCGCGCTACGCGGCCTCGACCACGTCCGCCCGTACGGCCGCGGCCCACTCCACCAGCAGCCGCTGGTAGCGCTCCTGCTCGGCCGAGGACAGCGCGCTGCCCGCGCGCGCCCACAGCGCGCGGATCTCCGCGTTCACCACCGCGGCGGATCTGACGGGGGACGGGGACGCGGACTTCGGGTGAGAAGAAGAAGCGAACATAGGAGCAAGGCTACGGCCAGCCACTGACAATCGGCGGAGCGTATCCCTCTACGCTGGGGCCGATGATCGAAACCATCGTGTTCGACGTGGGCGAGACCCTGGTGCGCGACGACCGCCACTGGGCCTCCTGGGCCGACTGGCTCGGCATTCCGCGCCATACCGTCTCCGCGCTGGTCGGCGCCGCCACCGTCCAGGACAGGGACGAGACGGACGCCCTGCGCCTCATCCGGCCCGGCATGGACGTCGCCGAGGCGTACCGGGCCAGGGAGGCCTCGGGGCGCGGCCAGCATCTCGACGAGTCCGACCTCTACCCCGATGTCCGGCCGGCCCTCGCGGGCCTGCGGAAGCTCGGCGCCCGGGTCGTCCTGGCGGGCAACCAGACCGTACGGGCGGGTGAGCTGCTGCGCGGACTGGACCTGCCGGCCGATCTCGTCGCCACCTCGGACGAGTGGGGCGTCGCGAAGCCGTCCCCGGAGTTCTTCGCGCGGGTGGCCGACGTGGCGCAGGCGCCGCCCGACCGGACGGTGTACGTGGGCGACCACCCGGCGTACGACCTGTTCCCCGCGAAGGAGGCGGGCCTGCGCACGGCGCATCTGCGGCGCGGTCCGTGGGGGTATCTGTGGGCCGACGACCCGGCCGTGGTCAAGGCGGCGGACTGGCGCATCGACAGCCTGACGCAGCTCGCCGCGATCATGGCGGACTGACCGGCGCCGGGGCCCCGCGGGGGCCGAGGGAGGCCGGGCGGGACGGCGGAGCGGCAGGACAGCGGGACGGCGGGACGGCCGGGGGCCCTCACACCACCACGCTGTACTCGTGCGCGGGGCCGCCCTGCCACTCCACCCAGGTGGGGTCGTCGAGCAGTTCCCAGGCGTCGGGCAGCCCGGCCAGCCGCAGGAATTCGACCAGGTGGTCGTCGGAATGGGCGAGTCCCATGATCCGCCCGCGGACCGTGACCCGCCGCCCGCCGGTCCCGGACGCCCGGTGGACGACGATCGGTGCATCACTCATACGGCCAAGAGTGCGACGATCCCGCCCCGTCCGCAGCATCTCGGCGGCGCCGTCTTCCGCACCGGGCTGTAGCGTGCGTCACATCCGCCCCTCCGTACCCGGTGTTCCCCCTCCCCCCAGGACGGCGAAGACCTCGTCGATCGCCGCACAGGTCCGGTCCGTGTCGTCCTCCGTCACCGCGGCCGACACGAACCAGCAGGCCAGTCCGTGCGCGTTGGTGTGGATGCCGCGGCGCAGCAGCTCGTGGCGGAAGACGTCGTACCGCCGCTGGTCCAGGTGGAGGGTGTCGCGGTAGTTGCGGGTGGGGGCGCCGCCCGGCGAGAACACGACCTGGAACATCGCGCCGACGCCCTGCACCGCGCACTCCACGCGGTGGTCGGCGGCGGCCCTGCGGATGGTCTCCATGATCCGCTGTCCGGTGTCGTCGATCTTCTTGACGACGGCGGGGTCGGCGAGCGCGGTGAGCGTGACGAGGGCGGCCGTCGCGCAGAGCGGTGAGGCGTTGTACGTACCGCCGTGCTTGACCCGGCCGTTGGCGAGCGCCGCCATCACCTCGCGGCGGCCCGCGAAGGCGGCGATGGGCAGCCCGCCGCCGAGGGCCTTGGAGTAGACGGCCAGGTCGGGCACGACGTCGTACAGGGCCTGCGCGCCGCCGGGTCCGGTACGGAAGCCCGTACAGACCTCGTCGAAGACGAGGAGGACGCCGCGCGCCGTGCACTCGTCGCGCAGGAAGCGCAGATAGCCGGGGGCGGGCATCGTGCAGGCGTTGTTGGCGACGACGGGTTCGCAGATGACGGCGGCGAGTTCGCCGCGGTGGGCGTCGAGTACGGCGACGAGGGCGTCCGGGTCGTTCCACGGGCAGACGACGACATCGCCGCTGACTCCGGCCGGGATGCCCGGGGAGTGCGGCACGGAGTGCGGGGCCTCGTAGGGCCCGGCCGCCGCCTCCGGGGGGCGGTTGGAGATCGCGAGGGTGTCCGTCCAACCGTGGTAGTGGCCCTCGAACTTGAGGACCTTGGACAGCCCACTGTGGCCGCGGGCGGCCCGTATCGCCCCCTGGACGGCCTCCGAGCCGGAGTTGGCGAAGCGGACGAGGTCGGCGCAGGGGACCATCGCGCGGATGAGTTCGGCGAGTTCCACCTCGGGCACGTTGCAGGTGCCGAACATGGTCCCGCCGGCGAGGACCGCGGTGAGGGCGCCGGTGAGCGCGGGGGGCGCGTGGCCGAGTACGGCGCTGCCGTACGCGGCGAGGTAGTCGACGTACTCGTTTCCGTCCGCGTCGCGAATGCGGGCGCCGGATCCACTGGTGATGTAGAGGGGATACGGGTGCGGCCCGGTGGAGGTGAGCCGGGAGGAGGAGCTGATTCCTCCGGCGAGGGATTTCTTGGCGCGCTCGAACAGGGCGCTGCTGTTCGCGGTTCCGCCGAGGGCGGGAACACCCGGAAATCCGGGAACACCGAAAGCACCGGGCTCACCGGAAACGCGGGGAACGCCGGAAACAGGTACGCCGGATGGATTCATCGAGGTCATGATCGCTCCTGCCCGGGAATGTGTTCGAAAGAGGTGGGTGAACTCGAAAAGAGGTGGGCGAACTCGGCGGGATTCACGTTTCACGCGGTCTTGACGGGCCTCACGGTCAATCCCCAGACTCGTCGGCCCGTCTCCGTCCTCACGGAGATCCAGAATGCGGCGAAAGGAAGTCGGGCATGCCCGAACCCGTCGAATTGGCCGAAAAGATCGCGATCGCCGTCGTCACCGGTGCCGGCAGCGGCATCGGGCGCGCCTGTGCGCTGGGGCTGCTGGCGGACGGCTGGACGGTGGTACTGGCCGGGCGGCGCGAGAACGCGCTGAAGGAGACCGCGGCGCTCGCGGGCCCGGCGGCGGAGCGTGCGCTTCCGGTGCCCGCGGACATCACGGACGCGGACGCCGTGACCCGGCTGTTCGACGAGGTGAGCGCGCGGTTCGGCCGGCTGGACCTGCTGTTCAACAACGCGGCGGACACCATGCCGTACACCCCGACGGAGGATGTCTCCGCCGGGGACTGGCACCGCGTCATGGACTCCATCGCCACCGGCACCTTCCTCTGCTCGCGGGCCGCGTACCGGATGATGAAGGACCAGACGCCGCGCGGTGGCCGGATCATCAACAACGGCGCCCCCTCCGCCCAGGTCCCGCGACCGGATTCGATCGCTTTCACCGCGGCGAAGCACGCCGTCGCCGGGATCACGCGCTCGCTGTCGCTGGACGGCCGCCGTTACGACATCTCGTGCGGCCAGATCGACATCGGCAACGTGACCCCGGTGGGCCGGGAGCAGCCTGCGGTCCGGCAGGCGGACGGGACGCTGCGCGTGGAGCCGACGATGGACATCCGCCATGTGGTGGAGATGGTGCTGGTCATGGCGAACCTACCGAGGGGCGTGAACATCCAGTCCGTCGCCGTCATGCCCAGCGCGATGCCGTACGTGGGGCGGGGGTAGGCCCTGCCCCGGTCCGGGCGGTCCCTGCCCCGGCTCCGCTCCGGCCGGGGTGGCGTGCGCGAGGAACGCCTCGATCCGGGTGCCCGGCGTGAGCCGGCCCGCGCGCTCCCACGCGAGCGCGCGGTGCAGCCCGTCGAGATGGATCAGCCCCTCCCGCACCACCAGCCCCTCGTAGTCGACCCCGGGCACCGCGCGGGTGCTGAGGAAGAGCGGGGTGAAGGGCATGGTGGTCATCCGTTCGAGCTTGCGGGCGCAGACCGGGTTCGTACGGGCGTACGTGCCGGCCAGCTCCCGTAACCGGTGGACCGCTTCGGCGACGGTCAGACCGGACGCGGGGACGAGTTCGCACGTGCCGCCCTCGCCCAGGTGCCACGGCAGCACGATCCCGAGGAGATCGTCCCGGTCGAGCAGTACGCGCTGCCACGCCCCCAGCGTGTGCTGGGCCTGCCGGATGTGCTCCTCGGCCTCGTCGTTCGTGTTCGCCTCGTGGGCGAGTTCGAGCGGATGCGCCCGTGCGAAACGGTGCTGGACGGTCTCGAACGGAACGGAAGCGACCACTTTCATACGGCGGACCACACCCCTCTCACCTCTCGCGCGCCCCTCTCGTGGCTTCCCCGTCCTCGGCCGCCCCGGCGTCGGTCGCCCCGGCGCCCGTCACCCCGGCGCCCGTCGCCCCGTACTCGGTGAAGTGACGCTCGTCGAACAGATCGGGCCACCCCCGGTCGAGCCCCAGGCCCCGCGCGGTGGCGAGCACATGACGCCAGTACGGCTTGACGGGCGGCCAGCGCGTGCCGGTCTGGCAGTAGGAGGCGTCGATCATGTACCGGGGCCCGCCCGTGGCGCCGGGGGCGGAGCGGCGGGCGTGGAACAGCGCGGAGTGGATCACCACCGTCGACCCGGCGGGCAGCTCGTCGATGACGGTCTCGGAGGGCAGCTCCCGGGTCCCGAGATGGGCACGGGCGGTCTTCTCGGCGATCTCCCGGTGCGAGCCGGGCAGCACCGCGAGCCCGCCCAGCTCCGGGCGCAGACCGCGGATGTAGTGCAGCGCGTGCACCATGATCCGGTCCCGGCCCCGCTGCGGGACCTGCTCGTAGTCGTGATGCCACCCCTTGCCGGGAGCACCGGGCGCACGCCGGTCGCAGTGCATGTGGTGAAAGACGAACGAGGGCCCCATCACCTCGGAGAGCAGGGCCATCAGCGGGGCGTGCACGGCCAGTTCGCCATGTGCTTCGAGCTGTATCTCCAGCACATCGGGGGTCCCGTACTCCTGGGGTTCCCTGCACGCGTCGATCGACTTCTGCCGCAGACCGCTGTCCACCCAGAGATCCACTTCCCGCTCCAGCCGATCCAGCGAAGCGGACGGAAGAAATCCGGGAAGAACGAGATACCCCCGTTCCTCGAATTGCTCCAGCAGATCCCCGTCGAGCTCCGGTTCCGGGGAGATTCTTTCGCGCATGGTGCGACACCCCTCTCTTCCGCTCTCCACTGAATTTCGTCGGCAACCGTTCGCGGCATATGCGCGGCACGCGCGCACCGAGGAACCCGAGATGGCCACGCTGTTCCGGAATGCTCCGGAACAGCGCCCAAAGGTAGCCAATAATTCATCCGGTCATACCCGGAGCGGAAGACAATGGCCGAAGCATGCCGTCATGGCAAGAAATACGCGAATACCGGAACGCGGCCCGCCCGCATGTGCAGCCGGCCGGAGAACGGCCCCGCGAACCGCCGTTCAGCGGTCCATGGCGTCCGCGACCACCGAGGCGGCCCCGGCGACGAGCGCGTCGTCGCGCGTGGCGTCCGGCTCGTCACGGGTCGACATCACCGCGACGACGATGGGCGCGCCCTGGTCGGGCCACACGACGGCGATGTCGTTACGGGTGCCGTACCTCCCGCCACCGCTCTTGTCGCCCACGGTCCAGCCGCCGGGCATCCCGGCGGCGATGAGGTTCGCGCCCGTCACGTTGGTCGTCAGCCACTTCGTCAGCAGCGCCTTCTCCCCCTTGCCGAGGACATCGCCCAGGACGAGCGAGCGGAGGTCCTTCGCGAGCGCCCGGGGCGTGCTCGTGTCGCGCGTGTCCCCGGGAGTGGCCTCGTTGAGGTCCGGCTCGTAGCGGTCGACCTGGGTGACGTCGTCGCCGATGGTCTTCAGGAAGGCGCCGAGGCCGGAAGGTCCGCCGATCGTGTCGAACAGCAGGTTGGCCGCCGTGTTGTCGCTGTGGCGGACGGAGGCGTCGGCGAGTTCGCCCACGGTCATGCCGGTGTCGACGTGGTCCTTGGTCACCGGCGAGTCCGGGACCATGTCGTCCTCGGTGTAGTTGATCCTCTGGCCCATACCCGCCAGCTTGTGCTTCTTCAGGACGGCGCCCGCCTGGAGCGCCTTGAACGTGGAGCAGTAGGCGAACCGCTCGTCGGCCCGGAAGGCCAGTTCGCGGTTGGTGCCGGTGTCCAGGGCGTAGACCCCCAGACGCGCGTCGAACTTGCTCTCCAGCTTCTTGAACCGGCTGTCGTACAGGCCGGAGGCGTGAGAGCCGGAGGAGGCGCGGGAGCCGGACACGTCGGCGCCGCTCAGGTCGGAGACGGACGCGACGGTACGGGTCCGCTCCTCCCGCGCTCCGGCGGCGCTCTCCGCCCCGCCGCACGCGGTGAGCGGCAGAAGCGTGAGGACGAGGGTGCCCAGGGCGATACGGCGAGCAGGAACGTCACGCATGGCTTTCAACCTCCGTTGGCGCATGGCGCACCGGCCCGCCGGAGTGCGGGCCGGTGATCTGGAAGCATCCTGACGGCGGTGCGGCTATGCGGTCCAAGCCAGAAATGGGCGGTGCGATGCTGTTTCCGCATAGGATCACGCGCCATGGATCTCGTCAGGGCCGCTCTCGCGTTCGTCCATGTGAGCGAGCGCGGCAGCTTCACGATCGGCGCGGCGGCGGCGCGGATGTCCCAGTCGGTCGCCAGCCGCCGGGTCGCCGCGCTGGAGCGGCACCTCGGTGAGGTCCTGCTGGAGAGGAACGGGCGCCGGGTCGCGCTCACCCCGTTCGGCCAGGACGTGCTCCCGGCGGCGCGACGTCTGCTGCGGGCCGCCGACGCCCTGGAGGACGAGGCGGAGACGGCCAGGGGCAGACGGCTGCGGCTCGCCGTCCCCGACACCTGCTCGACGGGGCGCCTCGCCCGTCTCGTCGCCGGGGCCCGCCGCGACGGCGTCCCCCTCGAACTCTGTCTCGCCACCCCGTCGCGGCGCGCCGAACTCCTCCACTCCCAGGAGGTACGGGCGGCCCTGATCGCCCTGCCGCCCGCCGAGGCGACCTGGCAGGTGCCCCTGGGACTCGCCGGTGCCCGCGACCCGGAGGTGGAGCGCGTCTACGTGGAGACGCTGCGCCCCGGGCGGACGGACACCGCCCCGTACCGCCGGATCTGGATCCAGCCCGAGGACGACGTCCCGCACATCCGCGACCCCCTGAAGCGGCTCTGCGACGCGGTCGGGCTCCGGCCCTCGCAGCACCTCATGGCGAGCGGGCTCGCCGCCGGCGCGGCGGAGGCGCTGTACTCGGACGACCTGCTGCTCTGCTCCCGCGCCGAGGCCGCCGATCTCCGGCTCGCCTGGCGGCCGCTCGGGGAGGTCGAACTCGTCCGGGGCTTCGCCGTCGTCGCGGACACGGGCGGGGAGTCCGACCGGATCAGGCAGCGGCTCGGCGAGCACATCGGCCGCTGCCTCGACGCACGGGCCGGGGCCGTGACCGCGCCGCGAGCCGGAACCGTACCGGGAACAGAAACCGTCACCAGCACCGGGACGGGAACAGGACCGGGAACGGAGGACGGCGCCCCACGTGAAGCCTGAACGACTGATCGGCGCACTGCGGCGGGAGCTGCACGACGGCGGTCTCACCGCCTCGATGCTCGTACGGAACCTGCGCACCGGCGAGGAGCTGGGCATCGACCCGGACACGGAGCTGCCCGCAGCCTCCCTCATCAAGGTCCCGCTCGCGCTCGCCACCCTCGACCGCATCCGCCGGGGCGAGCTGGACGGCGCCACCCCCGTCGAGGTGCCCCCGGGGCGGGCGACCGACGCGGGACCCACGGGGCTGAGCCGGTTCCGTCACCCCGCCCGTATCGCCCTCGACGACCTGCTCTACCTGAGCATGGCGGTGAGCGACAACGTGGCGGCCGACACCCTGTTCGCGCTCACCCCGCCGTCCGACGTGGCGGAGATGCTCGGCGGGCTCGGGGTGCGCGGCATCTTCGTCCGGCACACGATGAACGCGCTCACCGACACCCCCGTCAAGCGCTTCAACGCCGCCGACCTCCACCTGGCCCACGCGCTGGCGATCGAGTCCGGCACGGGCGGCCGCGGCCACCGCGTGCCGCAGCTCGACGTCACCCGCGCGAACTCCGGCACGGCGCGCGCCTTCGTCGAACTGCTCCAACTCCTGTGGACCCCGTCCGCCGTCCACCCCGAGGTCGCCGCGCGCCTGCGCTCCCTGATGAGCGAGAACCTGATGCGGCAGCGGCTCGCCCCGGACTTCAGCTCGGACGCCTCGACCTGGTCGTCCAAGACGGGCACCTTCATGAACCTCCGCCACGAGGTCGGCGTCGTGGAGCACGCGGACGGCCAGATCTTCGCCGTCGCCGTACTCACCGAGTCCCGCGTCCCCGCCGGCAACCAGCCCGGCGCGGACGCCCTCATGGCACAGGCCGCCCGCAGACTCCGCGACCACCTCCGCCAGCTCTAGACGAGTTGTTCCGAAGTGCCTCCTGCGGGGAGGCGCCACGCACGCGCTCCCGGGCCTCCGCTGTGCGGTCTGTCATGCGATCTTCTGACGTCTGTCAGCGGAACCGATGACAGACCGCACTGCCGCCGCGCCCGCCGCGCCGGGAGTGTGGAGTCCATGAACGCAGTCATCGAAACCGTCGGACTGAGGCGGAGCTACCAGGGGTTCGACGCCGTACGCGGCATCGACTTCACGGTCGCCCGCGGCGAACTGTTCGCCCTGCTGGGCACCAACGGAGCCGGCAAGACCTCCACACTCGAAATCCTGGAGGGCCAGGCCGCCCCGACCGGCGGGACCGTCCGGGTGCTCGGCCGGGACCCGTACCGCGACCGGGCCGCGATCAGGCCCCGTATCGGGGTGATGCTCCAGGAGGGCGGCTTCCCCTCCGAGCTGACGGTCCTGGAGACCGTACGGATGTGGGCGGGCTGCACCACCGGCGCCCGCCCCGCCGAGGAGGCCCTGGAGCTGACCAACCTGAGTGCCCGCAGCGCGGTACGGGTCAAGCAGCTCTCCGGCGGTGAACGCCGCCGCCTCGACCTCGCGCTCGCCCTGCTCGGCTGCCCCGAGGTGCTGTTCCTCGACGAGCCGACGACCGGTCTCGACGCGCAGTCCCGCCACGACACCTGGGAGCTGATCCGCGAGCTGAAGAACCAGGGCACGACCGTGCTGCTCACGACGCACTACCTGGAGGAGGCGGAGCAGCTTGCCGACCGGCTGGCGATCATGCACCAGGGGCTGATCGCGACCACCGGACGGGTCGCCGACGTGGTCGCCGAACGGCCGTCCCGGATCAGCTTCGAGCTGCCCCAGGACCGCTTCCTCGGTGAACTGCCGCCGCTCGCGCCACTGGGCGTGGTCCGGCACGAGACCGCGGGCAGGACCGTCCACCTGGAGACCCGGGACCTCCAGCGCACCGCCACCGAACTGCTCGTCTGGGCCCAGCGGAGCGGGGTCGCGCTGCACGCCCTGGACGCCCGGTCGGCGTCGCTGGAAGAGGCGTTCATGGAGATCGCGAAGGACCTGGACAAGGAGAAGATCCGATGACGACCACCACGACCACGCCCGCCCGGCCGCAGGCCGCCGCGGCGCCCGTACAGCCCGGTCCCGCCGCGCGGATGACCGCCCTCGCCCGCGCGGAGCTGTCCCTGCTGCTGCGCAGCCGGGCGGCCCTGTTCACCGCGCTCGTCCTGCCCCTCATCATGCCGCTGTCGGCACGCAGCCTGGTCAAGGGCATCGACCTGGCCGGCACCGGACTGTCCATCGCGACCGTCCTCGTCCCCGGCACCCTGGCCATGGGCCTCTTCTTCACCATCTACACCAACCTGGTCGGCGTGTACGTCACGCGCCGCGAGAGCCTGGTGCTGAAGCGGCTGCGTACGGGAGAGGTGCGCGACTGGGAGATCCTCGCCGGGGGCGCGCTGCCCGCGGTGGTGCTGGCGCTGGTGCAGAGCGTGCTGCTGGGGATCGGGCTGACCGTGGCCCTGGACGCGCCCCTGCCCAAGGCCCCGCACCTGGTGGTCCTCGGTCTGCTGCTCGGTATCGTGCTGCTCGTGGCCGCGGCCGCGCTGACCGCCGCCTTCACCCGGACGGCGGAGAGCGCGCAGTTGACGTTCCTGCCGTTCATGCTGGTGAGCATGGCCGGCTCCGGGGTCTTCATGCCGCGTCAGGTGCTGCCCGGCGTGGCCGCCGACATCGGCGCCTGGCTGCCGTTCTCGCCCGTCATGGATCTCCTCCAGGGCGGCTGGACCGGCGACCTCGGCGCCCTGGACCAGGGGCGCCCGGTGCTCGCCGCCCTGGCCTGGACCTGCGTCGTGGCGTTCGGTGTGCGGCGGTGGTTCCGCTGGAGCCCGCGCCATTGAGCACGTACGGCACGCCTGCGTACGGCACGGGAAGGCACGGCACGCGTACGCACGGCGGTACCAGGGCGAGGAAGCGGAGCGGCACCATGAGCGTGAACGACTGGGTGGAGCGGCTCGGCGGGCCGGACGGCCTCGAACGCTACCGCCGGTACACCCTCGCCAGCCTCGCCTACTTCGCCCTCTTCGAAGTCGGCCTGTGGCTGCTGTGGCTGATGCAGACGGACGCGGACACGCTCACCCTGACATCCGTCGCCGTCCTCGGCGTGACGCACGCCGCCGTCCAGGTCGCGCTCTCCCGCGCCGCCCTGCGCCACTACATCGGCGCGGGCCGGCGGCCCTACCCGCTGGTCGCGGCGTACACGGCCGTCACGGTGGCCATGATGGCGTGGGGGATCGCGCTGCTGGTCACCGGCCGGATCGACGACCAGAGCCTGGCGCCGTACCTGTTCTGGCTGTCGATGCTCTACGCCGGACCGCCCACGCTGGCGCTCTCGCGCCGGGCGGCGGCGACGCTGGTCACGGCGGTCTCCGCGGCCCTCGCGGTCGGCAGCGTGGCGGCCGGGCTCTCCGGGACGGAGCTGGCGCTCGTCATCGGGGGCACCGTCTTCATGGCGCCGATCATGGCCCTGGCGTTCCGGGTCTCCGGCTGGGGCGTCCGGCTGATCGAGGAGCTGGCCGCCGCACGGCAGACACAGGCCCGGCTCGCCGTCGCCGAGGAACGGCTGCGCTTCGGCCGCGACCTCCACGACGTACTGGGCCGCAACCTCGCGGTCGTGGCGCTCAAGAGCGAACTCGCCGCCCAGTTGGCCCAGCGCGACCGCCCCGAGGCGAGGGAGCAGATGCTGGAGGTGCAGCGCATCGCGCAGGACTCCCAGCGGGAGATCCGTTCGGTGGTACGCGGCTACCGCACCGCCGACCTGCACACCGAACTCGCCGGAGCCCGCTCCGTCCTGGAGGCGGCGGGCATCGCCTGCCGCATCGAGTACGGCCCGGCGGCCCGCCTGCCCGACCAGGTGCAGGCGGCCCTCGGCTGGGTGGTCCGCGAGGGGACGACGAACGTGCTCCGCCACGCACAGGGCGCGTCCCGCTGCGCCCTGTCCCTGCGCACCGCGGGCCCGACCGAGGCCCTGCTGGTGATGGAGAACGACAGCGCCTCCGACCCCCCGTCCGGCACGGGCACCGGCCTGAACGGGCTGAAGGAACGCCTCACCGCCCTGAACGGCACGCTCACCACCGAACAGCATCCCGGCGGGATCTTCCGCCTCACCGCGCGCGTCCCCTGGGAGGAACCCGCATGATCACGGTCCTGCTGGCGGACGACGAACACCTCATCCGGGGCGCGCTCGCCTCCCTCCTCACCCTGGAGGACGACATCACCGTCGTCGCCGAGGCCGGAACCGGCGACGAGGCCCTGGCCCTCGCCAGGACACACCGCCCCGACGTCGCCGTCCTGGACCTCCAGATGCCCGGCCTCGACGGAGTGACGGTCGCGGAACGCCTGCGCGACACGGTCCCCGAATGCGCCGCGATGATCGTCACCAGTCACGCCCGCGCCGGCTCCCTCACCCGCGCGCTGAGCATCGGGGTACGCGGCTTCGTCACCAAGACGGTCTCCGCCCACGACCTGGCCCGGATCATCCGTACGGTCCACACGGGCAGCCGCTACATCGACCGGGAACTCGCGGCCGACGCCATCGCGTCGGGCGAATCCCCGCTCACCCCCCGCGAGGCGGAGATCCTGTCGTACGCGGAGGACGGAGCCCCGGTCGCGGACATCGCCACCCGCGCCCGCCTGTCCACCGGAACGGTCCGCAACCATCTCTCGTCGGCGGCGACGAAACTCGGCGCGGAGAACCGCCACGTCGCGGCGCGCCGCGCCCGCGAACGGGGATGGCTCTGACACCGGACGCCCGCTCATGGCCTCTGGGCCGAACTCGTCCTGCCCACCCGCGAGTTCAGCCCAGAGGAAGTTCGGCCAGCATCACCGCGTACAGCGGGGAGTCGGGGAAGGGCCGGCGCTCCCCGATCCTCCGGAAGCCCCAGGACTCGTACAGCGCCCGCACCCTCGGGTGCCCGACGTCGACGAGGAGTACGGCGAGGTCCTCGTCCCGGCCGTCCAGAAGCGCGTGGGTGAGCAGTTCCGCCACACCCTTCTTCCGCCACTTCGTGCTGACGGCCAACTCCGAGTAGGAGTAGGTCCGGGACTTCACCGGAGCCCCATCGAGACAGTCGCGCCACCACTCCCGCCGAGGCGTCGACGGCGCCCCGTACGCGAAGCCCACGGCCTCGTCACCGTCGTACGCGATCACGCAGGAGTAGTCCGGGTGGCCGCCCCAATGGTCCACGAACCAGGGGAACTTCCTCGTGACCTCGTCATCCGGGTCGCCGCCCCGGGCCTCGGCGTGCACGTCGATGACGGTCTGCCGAATCCTCGGCAGGTCTTCACGGGCGTAGTGGCGGACGTCCAGATCGGCGGCGCTCACGGTCGTCTCCCTCCCTTTCGGCAGCGGTCTCCCCACTCTTGGGCGCGGCTCGTGTCCGGCGCAAGGGTCCTCACGACCCGGTGGTGACACCCCCGCGCCCCTGACCGGCGGCCGGCGGGCGGGCGACTCCGATGACCGACGGGGAGGCCGGGCCGCTCCGGCCGTTGATGAGGAAGTCGAAGCGGCGGATCCCGTCGACGCCGAACCCCGCCTCGATGATCGCGCGTTCCGTGTCGCGGGTGAGGCGGCAGCCGCCGCAGAGCAGCCGCCAGAGCGGATTCAGCAGCCTCTGCCGGCGGAAGGCGCTCCGCTTCCGGGACCGGACGTGCTCGTAGAAGCGCAGCTCCCCGCCCGGCTTGAGGACGCGCGTGACCTCGGCGAGCGAGCGCGGGACGTCCGGGACGGTGCACAGCACGAGCGAGATCACCGCCGCGTCGAAGCTTCCGTCCGGTACGGGAAGCTCCTCGGACCGGCCGGACACCACCCGCACCGGTACGGTCGCCCCGGTGACGGCCTGTTCCGCGAGGGCGCGCAGCCGGGGCTCCGGCTCCACCGCGACCACCTCTTCCACCTCGGGCGGATAGTGCCTGAAGTTCGCGCCCGTCCCCGCACCGACCTCGATCACCCTGCCGCGTACGCCCGCGAGGAGTTCCTGGCGATGGTCGACGGAGCCGTGCGCCTCGGCGAAGGCGTTCATGCGCGGATAGATCCGTGCGAACAGCGGATGCGACACCGCTTCGGCCATGGCGGTCTCCTGATGTGGTGGAGGCGGGCAGGCGTCCGGCGCCCGCCCTTCCTCACCTCAAGAGTGCCCGTTTCGAGGCCCCGCCCCGCCGACGGGACCCGATCTGAGCTGACGCGCCGTCAACTCCTCGGCGCCCACCACGTGCACCGGAGCCTGGTGGAGGGGGACGCGGTCCGGCGTCGCTCGCGCCCCCGCCGCACACCGTGCCCGCGCAGAAGCGCCGCCGTTATCGTTGACCGGTGATCGGCAACCTTGAGTCGTTCCAGGACGAGCTGGCCGCCAGCGGGTTTCCGCCGCTGGTAAACAAGTTGGCCGGGGCCGGCTTCCGGGGCGGGATCGCCACCCGTGACCTCGGGCCGCTGCGGCTGGTCTCCCTCGACACGCCCGAGAGCGCCTGCATCGGGCGGGAGCGCGACGCCTCCGACGACAAGAACCTGGCCGTCAAGGTGATGACCCGGGGCCGGACGCGGATCGAGCAAGGACGCGGCGACGCCGAACTCGGGCCGACCGACCTGGTACTGCTCGATCCCACGCGTACGCTCCGGTTCGAGAGCACCGCCGCGGCGCACGTCACCATCCTGGTTCCGCGCCGGGAGCTTCGGATCCGGCCCGCGCAGATCGACCGGCTCGTCGGCGTCCGCATCGACGGCAGCCACGGTCCGGGCGCGCTCGTCTCCGTGCTGGCCCGGCAGTCGGCGTGGTCGGCGACCGAGTTCCGCGAGGCGGAGGCGCTGCGGTCGGCGGCGGCCGTCGTCGAGCTGATCGCGGTCGCGCTGGAGGCCCGGCTCGGCGACGAACAACCGGCCCCGGACGAGTGGCTGCGGAGCCGGATCACCGGCTACATCGAAGCCCGGCTGGCCGATCCCGAACTGTCCCCGCCCGCCATCGCCGCCGCCCACCACATCTCCGTACGCCGGCTGCACAAACTGTTCGAGGACCAGCCGCTCACCGTCGCGGCCCTGATCCGCCGTCGCCGCCTGGAGCGCTGCCGGGCCGAGCTGACCGGAAGCGGACGTACGGTCACCGCCGTCGCCGCCCGGTGGGGATTCTCCGACCCCACCCATTTCAGCAAGCTCTTCAAGGCGACGTACGGCTACAACGCCCGCGCACTGGTCACCAGCAACCGTGCACGGACGACCAGGACGCGCACAGCCGGCCCGGAAAAGGATGGTGGTGACCAAGGCAGGCAACAGCAGTAGGAGAAAGTCGTGGCGAAGGTAAACATCGTCCGCCCCGGTGAGGGCGAGATCCTCGGCAGCGGGGCGCAGCAGATCCGCATCCTGGAGAACGGCGAACACACCGAACACCGGCTGGGATTCGCCGAGGTCACCATTCCGCCGGGCACCCCGAGCCCGTTGCAGCATCGCCACGCCCAGCATGACGAGGGCTTCTACGTGCTGGCGGGAACGTTCCGGTTCACCGTCGGCGAGGACCGGTACGACGCCGGGCCGGGCACCTGGGTCATCGTGCCGACCGGGGCGCCGCACACGTTCGCCAACGTCGGCGACGAGAACGCGGTCATGCTGAACACCTTCACGCCGGACCTGTATGTGCAGTACTTCCGCGACTTCAAGGCCATGATCGATTCCGGACAGCCGGTCGACGCCGAGACCATGAAACCGCTCTGGAAGAACTACGCCACCGAGATCTCGGACGAATACGCCTCGTGAAGCGCCTTCCACCCGACCCCCACGGCGGCCCGGAGGTGACGCGGCTCGCCGAGTTCGAGCCACCACGCCCGGGTCCGGACGAGGTTCACGTCCACGTCCGAGCGACGGCACCATCGCCCTGACCTCGGACATACGTGCACGAGCCTCCTCCCGGCCCGGGAACCGCCGGTGCCTCCGGGAGGGCGGTGCGCTTCCGTACGTTCAGTTCGGGCGGTAAGTGACTCCCCATCTGGGACACCCCGTCGCTGGGGTGCAACCGGGCAGCTCCATCGGCGAGGACGAGCGGGCCGAGGCCGTCGCCGCGGGGTGGACCCGGCACGAGGCGCCGGAACGCGCGTGACCACCGGGCACCTCGACGCGCTCGACTTCGCCCTGAGCGACCGCTTCCGCTGCGAGCGCACCAGCGTCCAGACCACCCGCATCGGCGAGATCGTCATCCCCGAGGGACAGACCTTGATCCGCGCGTGCCGGTCCTGCGTCGACATTCTGATCGCCTTACACCGGCCTTGGCGAGAAGCCCGTCCGCGAGTACGTCGCGCAGCACCAAGTCGCACGAAAAATCGAACCGCTTACGGCCCGACTCTTTGCACCCAAACAGCTGAGATTTTGAAGCTTCCTTAATTACGTCCAGCGCAGTATCAGACAGAAAGGCGTGCTCGACGAACTCTGCTATTTCATCCCCCTTGGGCGCCGCGTGGCGCCAGCGTCAGGAAAACGCTAGCAGTCACCACTGACAATCGAAGGGGGGTGTAGAAACTGAAGATGGCAATGGGTTCTAGTTCAATCGGAGAAGCGAGCCGCTTGCTCGCGGAGCGCCTGGGCCTCCGGGACGCCGCTGTACCGGCGCAGACGGACCCGCATGTCCTGAAGCGCGGCCTGGACCTTCACCGAGCGGATGCCGTCGGCGCAGTCCAGGAAGTCGCGCCAGGTGGCCATGGCGCCGTCGACGTCTCCTTGGCGCAGGCGGACGCCGCCGAGGTCGGCGAGAACGATGGCGCGGGTGCGGCGGCGGTCGAGGCCGTGGATATCGAGAGCGAGGTGTAGGTGTTCCTCGGCGGCGTCGAGGTCGCCGAGGCGGGAGAGGATCATGCCGGATTCATGGGCCCAGCGGCCAGGGGAGTAGTGGGCGGCCCAGGAATCGCCGGCTGCGGCGGTCGGCCTGCCAATGGCGGCCTCTGACAAGGCCAGGTGCTTGGTTGCCATACGGCGATCGTCATCCTGGGCGGCGGCGTTGGCGAGAGTGGCCTCGTAGTAAGCGACGGCGCGCGGATTGTCGAGGTGGCGGCCGTACTCCACGCAGGCTTCGCCGAGCTGAACGGCTTCGGCCCGGTAGCCGAGATCGACGCACTGAACAGCAAGACCCCGGAGAGCCGTTGCCGACAGTTCCGGATCGCCGGCCTCGGCGGCCAGGCGGAAGGAGTGGGCGTAGTAGCGCTGGGCGAGTCCCCGCAGTTCGGGGGTGTCGCCCTCGTCCTGAGCCATCCAGCCGGCGAGATGAACGAGCTGGGAGGTCGCGGCGAAAAGGTCGCGGCCGGTGGCTTCGGTGAAGTGACCCTCCAACCAGGGAGCGACGTCCTGGGTGAGGTAGCGGACGGCCAGGTGGCGGGCGTGCCCGCCACCGAGTTCGGAGGCGGAGTCGCCGAGGGCCTTGACCATGTGCCGTACGGCGGCCACCTCGCCCTGACCGACTCGGACAGCACTGGGAAGGGCGGTCTTGGTCCGGCGAGTGATGCTGTCCATGTCGGGCAGGCCGAGTGCGGACAGCGCGTATCCGCTGGAGGCGAGGATGAACTCCCGGCGTTCCACGTCGCTCCTTCCCAGGTGCAGGACTGATGCAACGGTATCTGTGTGGGGTGCCGCAGGCGTGGGCTCCGGGAGGTTGATCGCCTCGGGATCCAGTGCCAGCACCTGCGCGATGTAGGGCCACCAGTGGCCTGGGGTTCGTTCGCCTTCTATCCACCGCCGGGCGTGCTGTCGCTGCAGGCGACGCGGGTCACCGCATTCGGCTAGGCCGAGAGCACGCGCCAACTCCGAGGGTCCCCAGCCTCGTTCCTGGCAGGCCCGCTTGATCAGTTCCGCGATGGCCGGGTTCCTCGGCACCCCGTCACCCTCCCCACCTGGATTACGCGGGATTACGCAGGACTACATCCTGGGCCCTGTCCCGGGAGCGCGGCCCGTCGTTCACTGAACATCACCCCGCAGATCTCCGAATGGCTCGAATAGGCCCTGTTCAGGGCCTATTGGTGCCTGCCCGAACACGTGAGAGGACCCGATGGTGGAGATGCCCACGGACAGCGCACGGACCCGCACGATCCCTTTCACGCGACGGCCCAGTGCCGCTCGGCACCCTGTCGTACCCGAGGCTACGCGGTGAGCCGTTCCCCCTTATCCGACCCGCTGGAGACAGTCCTGAGCTGGATCTGGGCCCTCGGCACGGCCTCCGGACTCGTCGCGGTCGGCCTTCTGGCCCACACCGAGCACCCCTCCGCGTCGGCCCCGTCGGCGCAGCCGACGCTCAGCGTTGAGGACGTTCCGTCGGCCGACGGAACCGTATAAACCCTTCGGCCTCGGTCTGTCCTCCCCGGCCGGGGCCGGAGCCCACCTCGTTTGCCGCAGGCCATCCACGATGCCTCACCGACGTACCCCCCCTTTCCGCATCACCCGTGAAGGGAAGCCGATGTCCAGTCCGTACAACAGCGACACGTATCCCCTCCCCGTGTCGGTCGCGTTCAGCGGCCCCGACAACACCGGGAAGACCAAGCAGATCGGAATCCTCGCCCGGCGCATGGGCCCGGCCGCGAGCTCAGCAGGCCCACTCGACCGCTACGACCCCCGTTGGAACGTCATCAAGGCCGACGGCATGGCTCGCTGGTGGTTC
Source organism: Streptomyces sp. NPDC059142 (assembly GCF_042755665.1). Classification (NCBI taxonomy): domain Bacteria; kingdom Bacillati; phylum Actinomycetota; class Actinomycetes; order Kitasatosporales; family Streptomycetaceae; genus Streptomyces; species Streptomyces sp. NPDC059142. Next base: position 30,869 of record NZ_JBHZDA010000035.1, on the reverse strand, counting down.
GAGACCGGCCCGGTGGAGGAGGTCGCCGACGTCCTCGCCACCTCCTACCTCGAACGCTCCCGCCTCCCCTTCTCCGCACCCGTGCGCCTGCTGGACCGGGGCATCCCGATGCTGGAGGCGTCCGTCGCCGCGACGGTCGCCGTACGGGAGGATCTGGACGCCGCGCAGGCCACGGACCGGGCCCGGATCCTGCTGGCCCCGTACGAGACCGACCTGCGGGCCGCCGAGGAGGACGAGCACGCCCTCGTCCTCCTGCACTGCGAGGATCCGGAGGAAGGTGCCCGCCGGAGCCTGGCCCACGAGGTGTCCGTCACCGACATCTACGCGGCCTACCAACGCCACCTCCATGAGCAGATCAACCGCCTCGTCGACGAGGGGCGCTTCCCGATGGCCATCCGCATCGGGGATCGGCCGACCGTCGCCGTCCAGGACGAGGTGCGCCGGCTTCTGGCACCGCTGCATCCGGAGGTGCCCGGCCGTGCCCTGGCCGGAGTGCACGTCACCGCGCTGGGCGGGATGTCGGAGAGCGGCAAGAGCACGGCTGGCGAGTATCTGCGCACCCAGCACGGCCACGCCCGCCTCAAGATCGGGTATCTCATCGAGAACTCCGCCAGCCACGCCGGAATCGGCGACCCGTACCGACTGGGTCCAGTCGTGCAGGCCGAGTTGATCGTGACTCGCTGGACCGCTTCTACCAGGCCCACCACTTCCTCGACTCCGTCAGCATCGAGTCGCTGCACGACTTCGACTCGACCGCCGAACTCGCCCGGATGCTCGGGCCCCAGCTCACCATCGCGTACCTGGACGCCTCCGAGGCCACACGCATCCGGCGAGGTACTGCTGGCTCCCAGGACGTCGTCGACCGCGACCTCACCAAATGCGCACGAGGCGCGGACAAGATCGTCTCGATCGCCCATGAGGTCATCAGCAACGACGGACCGCGCCTGGAGCTGGAGCGGCGGTTGGACCGCATCGCGCTCGATCGCCGCTGGCCGGAACACGAGCCCTCGACCATGCCGGTCAACGCGCTCGGACTCCCCGTGAACCTGGAGTCCTATCTGGCCGAATTCATCGACCGCACCACCGGCCTCCGCCCGTTGATCGATCTGCTGGCCGTCACCGGCAGCGGCGCCCGGGGCAAGTACCAGCACGGCTGGAGCGACCTCGACGTCCTCGTCGTGGCCGACACCTCCTCCCTCGACGAGATGCGCCAGATCCTCGCGGATCTGGCGACCGAACTCGGCGGGGTCAAGCTGGGCATCACCGTACTGACCCGTGCCGAGTGCCGGGCCGGCGCCATCACCTCTCGACTCCTTCACGTCCTCGCTCTCATCGGTAGCGGGTCGCTGGTCCCCTTGTGGTGCACCCCCGGTCTGTCTCTGCCCGCTCCGGACGCGGCAACCGACATCGCAGCAAGCCTGCGCGACGGTATCCAGGCCGCCATCGAGATCCGCCGCCAGTTCCTCAAAGGCAGCCCGGACCTCCGCGCCCTCTACAAGGTCACGGCGTTGCTCGCGAAGATCCAGCTCCGCTTCAAGGGAATCGAGTGCCCCTCCGACAGCGACGCCCTCACCGTCCTCCTCGACGCCACACGGCAGGACACAAGCTTGGTCACCACCGCTCGCACCGAGCCGCTCGCTGCCGAAGCGCTCGCGCTCCTCGTTCTCCAGGGATGGCTGGACACTCTTCCCGGAGAGACGCGGTGAGCGCGACGGGCAGGTGGGCCACGGCAGCAACGGGTATCTTCCACAAGCCGGTGGCTACCCGCGAGCAGGCCGAGAACGAGGCGAAGGGGCGTGCGCGGCTCGCCTCTCGCGTCGCGGTTCCGGCCCTCTGCGGGCAGATCGCGTTACCGGACAGGCAGATCCTCGTCTACGAGGATGTCTTCGCTACCGGCCGGTGCGAGCTGCTGATGGGCGACGTGATTGCCCTCGCCGACCGCGATCCGGCCGTCCAGCCCCGCTTGGCCCGCCTCGTGGACGGCGTCTGCGCCGACCTGCGGGCGGCGGCCGAGGAGACCGGGAAGCACATGCCACTGGCCGAGTGTGTACCGGACCTCTACCTCGACCGCATCCGCCCCGGGGGACGGCTGGACCGCTGGTACCTGCGCCGCGACCTGCCCATCGCTCTGCCCCACACCGATACCACCCTCACCGTCCGGGAACTGGCCGACTTCACCCTCACCGCCAACGGCAGACCGCTGACGCTGGATGTCGCCGACACCATCGAGCGCCTCCGTGACGCGCTGGCCCCTGACCGCCGCCTGCGCGCCGGCCTGACGCAGGGCGACCCCACCGAACCCAACATCGCCGACCCGCTGTGCTGGCTCGACTTCGAGTACGCCGGGCGCAACACCGTCGCGGGCGAGGCCGCCAACCTGCTCTGGTACCTGGTGTCCCTGGGCGGCTGGCTCGTCCCTCGCTACCAGCCCGACGTGTACGCCCGCACCCTCCGCCTTGCCCTGCCGCCTCTGGCCCGCCCTCGCATCGAGCACCTGGAACTGCACAGGAGCAGTCGCCACATCGATGTCCGATACTCCTGGAACACCAGCCCCGGCCGCGCTGCGGCCATCACTCGTGCCCTGGACGGCCTCCGCATCGAGAGCAGCGGCGGCATGGAGGAGATCCGTGCCTTTTTCGCCTTGCGCGTCCTCGGCGTCATCCCGCCCTCCCGGCTCACCGGACACGACCTTCTGCTCGTTCTGATCAAACTCGCCGAGAGCCAGGACCCGCACATGACCCTCGACACCTTCTTCACCACTACACCGGCCTCTCACCCCCACCCCGGCGAACGGAGCGGCAATGTCCCTGCCACTGCTTGAGAGTCCTCTCCAGAGTCGGCCCCTCCAGGGGCGCACCGCCCTCGTCACAGGCGGGGCCACCGGCATCGGCGCCGAGATCGGACGGACGCTCGCGGCCGCCGGAGCAACCGTGGCGGTCAACCACCTCGGCCAAGACCCCGACGCCCACGCCCTCCTCGCCGCCTTCGAACGCGCGGGCAGCCCTGGGATCGCGGTGAACGCCGACCTGACCGATCCGGGCTCCGTTCGGACCATGGCCGACCTCGTCCGCGCCGAGATCGGACCCGTCGACATCCTGGTGAACAACGCCGGTTCCTACCCCCGCGTCGCCTGGCAGGACACCGACGAGACCGCCTGGAACTACTCCCTCGACGTGAACCTCACCGCCCACTACCGCACCTGCCACGCATTCACCCCCGGCATGATCGAACGCCGCTGGGGCCGGATCGTGAACATCGGCAGCGTCAACGCCCGCGCCGGCCGAACGAACCTCGTCGCATACAGCACCGCGAAGGCCGGGCTGCTGGGACTGACCCGCTCCCTCGCCCGCGAACTGGGTCCGTTCGGGATCTGCGTCAACACCGTCATGCCCGGCGCCATCCAGGTAGAGGCCGAGAACGCCCTCCCCGCCCGGCACCGTGCGCGGCCGGAGGACCAGATCAAGCGCCAGTGCGTCCCGCGCCGTGGCCGCCCCGAGGACGTCGCCGCCCTGGTGGCGTTTCTCGTAGGCCCCTCCGCCTCGTTCATTACGGGGCAGTCCGTCCACGTCGATGGTGGCTGGCTGCTCCACTGAGAACGTCAACAAGCAAGGAGACCCAGCGAAATGATCGAACGAGTCCGTGCTGTCCTCGTCACCCGCGACCACACGATGCTGGTCATCCGCCGCACCAGGCCCGGCATCCCCGAGTACTGGGTCCTGCCCGGCGGCGGCGTCGAGCCCACCGATGAGTCACGCGAGGCCGCCCTCCACCGCGAGATCCACGAGGAGATCGCGGGAAAGGCCGACATCATCCGTCTGCTCCACACGATGGAGTCCGACGACGAGCGTCAGCTCTTCTACCTCGCCCGCATCGCGACCTGGTCCTTCGACGACCGCACCGGTCCCGAGTTCAGCACCGAAGGCCGCGGTGAGTACGCGCTGGAGGAGATCCCGCTGACCCTGGCGGGTCTCGACGGTATCGACCTCAAGCCCGAGGACATCGTCCACGTCCTACGAGGAGCCATCAGGGCCGGAAGCCTCGGAGTTGAGGCATCGCTCTGAACATCCGAGTGCGTCAGCAGGTCATCAGGGCCGACTCCGAGGTGAGTCGGCCCTGATGACGTCGCTACGTGTTGTTGGCTTGGCGCTGGAGACTCTCGACAGCAGCATCGGGAAACGACCGTGCCCCACGGCTACTCAGGTCGAAAGACGCTGCTACTGGACCAGCCGGAGCACCGGCCTCTGTTCCTGAACGCCCAGCAAGTCCTGCGCTCTCCCGCTTGTCCACGCCAGCTCATGAGCCAGTTGGAAAACCGATAGGCCCGCCTCCTTGGCAGCCAGCTCGAAGGCTTGCCTAAGCAGCGAAGGCCGTTCACCGGGGAAGTTCGAGACGGATTCGGCGGTGAAGCCCGGCTGGCCGTCGAGAGCGCGTAGACGCTGATACGTCCGGCTGGCAGTCGCGTCGGAGATCAGCCCCAGCTCGCGGCATCGGTAGACCAGCGAGTGGAGGGAGACTCCCCCGACGCCCCTTAGCTCGGCCAGGCGTGCAAGATCCATTCGCCCCGGCAGGAACGGCAGGATGCTGTCCTGGGGGGTCAGGAACTCGGCGGCGAAGGCATCCGCCTCCTTCTCCTGACGGCTGTCACCGGTGGCATCGGCGTGAAGCACAAGGTGGCCCAGCTCATGGGCAGCCGTGAACCGGTGCCGGTAGATGTCGTCGGCCCTGGCTGCGGTCAGGACCACGAGCGGCCGTGCTGCCCGGGTGGAATAGGCCTCCACGCTCGCGGCGGAGGGATCGCTAGCAGGCGGCAGGACCACCACGATCCCGTGGGACTCCTCGCATCGTCTTCGCTGGGTTGGTCCGCAACGGGTTCTGCCTCGGTCTGCACGGGTACGTGCAGGGCCTGGTCCGAGGCGGTACGAGAGGACAGCGTAAGAGTGGGTTCGAGTCCTTCGGCGAAGCCGGTGTGTGCCGTGACCCGGCCCGGAATGCTGATCGGGCGCAGGGTGTACGAGGTGACCTCCTGAGGCAGGTGGAGCGGCTCCGGGACGGTTGCCCACTCCAGCTGTCGGTTCATCCCGAGCGCCGCGATGCCCCAGTACGCCTCAAGGAGTTCGGAGGCGTTGCAGGCAAAGGGACCAGGACCAACTGCGTGCCCGCGCGGCCTTGAACTCCGCCATCGCCCAGCAGCTCATCACCTTCAACCCGGCCGCCCACATCGAGTTGGAGTCCGGAAAGCGCCCCAAGCCACTCCTCTGGACCGCGCAGCGGGTGGAGCGCTGGCGTGCCACCGGTGAGCTGCCGTCGCCGGTGATGGTCTGGACGCCAGCTCAATTCGGAGCGTTTTTGGACGCAGCCGAATCCGACCGGCTCTACGCGCTCTTCCACCTTGTGGGTACCCGTGGTCTTCGCAGGGGCGAGGCCGTCGGCCAGAACTGGACGGACGTCGACCTGAACGCCGGCCTCATGACACCGGCCAAAGAGATCGTGGTCGACGGCTGGGATCCGTACGAGTCCGTCCCCAAGACGGACGGCAGCGCCGGGACGATCGCCCTGGACAGCGTCAACGTCGCTCTCCTGCGGGAGCAGCACAAGGCCATGCTGAGCGCTCGGGAGGAGTGGCGCGACGCCTGGAACGAGACGGGCAAGGTCCTCACTCGCGAGGACGGCTCCTGGCTGCACCCGGAGGCGGTCTCCGAGACGTTCAGGCGCATCCTCGCCACCAGGGATCTGCCGCCCATCACCCTTCGCGATCTGCGTCACGTCGCGGCCACTCTCACTCATGGCGGGGGCGGCGACCTGCACACGATCAAGGAGACGCTGCGCCACTCCACGATCACACTGACCTCGGACACCTACGCGAGCCTGCTGCCCAAGGTCGACAAGGCTGCAGCCGAAGCCGCAGCCGCCCTGGTGCCGCGTCCCCGTAAGGCCCCCTTCGTAGCACCTACCGTGGGGCCGTCCGCTCACGTAACGCTCTCGCAAGAGACCGAGTGAGCGGCTACCCACTGTCAACGCCCCTGCACAGCTAGGGCGTCGGATGGTCGACGGTTCGTAGACTGTGGCAACCGAGGGGCTGGTCAAGGCCAAGCGCGAGACGGTCCCGGGACCGTCAACCGGGGAGGGCGTTCCATGGCAGGTCAAGCGGGGGATCCACAACAGGGTGGTACCGCTGGGGGAACGTCACCGATAGCCCCGGTCCCTGGTCAGGCACCCACCCCTGCCCCGGATCCGCCGTCTCCCGTGACCACGCCCGACAACCGCCTGCGGCGCGCGGGCCGCAGCTATCGTGTCCTCTCCACCGGCAACAAGCTCGCCCTTTGGGCCGTCGTCGTCGCTGCGCTCGCCTTCGCCGCCCCCATCACCGCTTCTGCCTGGCAGACGCTCTTCCCTGATGACACGGCCACATTGCTGGTCACGCCCAACGACCACAACTGCATGACCCGTTGGTATGTCCCCGACACCGACGCCAAGCTTCGTTCGAGCGTCGGCGGCACGGCTGCTCCCGAGCAACTCACGACCTGGCGACGGGAAGGCCGAATCGCCCACGCAGGCGGGCTGGAGGCAGCCGTCAGTGTCCACGGCAACGCCGGTTCGTCTGTCGAGATCCGCGACATCTCCGTCACGGTGACGCGCCGGGTAAAGCCCGCGCATGGCACGGTAACCGGTCCACCTGGCTGCGGGGCTGGCCCCGAAGAACCCGCGTACCTGGTGGTCGACCTGGACACGCTGCCACTAAACCGCCCTGTCCCCGCCGCGTATTTGCTTCGCAGCCCACAGCAGAAGGCTGCACGGCAGATGGAGGAAGATATGGGCCAGTCGCTGAGTCTGCCCCACACCGTCGCAGCTGACGACTTCTACTCGCTCTTCCTGGTGGGACGCACCCAGCGTTACGACTGCCAGTGGCGGGCCACGATCACCTGGTGGGACGGCAAGAAGATCCACCACCGCACTGTCTCGGATAGTGGTGGCAAGGAACTTCGGGTGGTCCCGACCGGGGACGACCTCCCGTGACCCCTCCGAGCGAACGCTCACCCGTTGCGCACTGCGTCGCGATCTACCGGAGGATGCCGTCGTGAGCACCGAAGAGGAACCCACCGTGGTCCTAATCACGATGGACCGAGAGACGGCATCCATCGTCCTGTCTCGCTCGGATGGCAAGGAGGCGCGGATACCTATGGAGTCTTCGCCGTTCGAGTCCAGCAGCACACTGTCGAGACTGCATGTCACTCCGTCTCTCGACATGCTGCTGGCCGTCACGCGGGCAGGCGACAACATTCACTTTGAGCTGCCGAAGCGCGATGGCGCACAAGATCAACTGGCTGGGCGCCTCGTCGTGTATCTCGACCAGAACAAGTGGAGCGAGATCAGCAATGCCTTCCACGCGCCGTCAAAGGTGAGCGATGCCAGTCGTAGTGCCGCTAAAAGGCTGGCGCAGTGGGTGGTAGAGGAACGCATCGTCCTACCTGCATCCGCAGGCCACTACTCCGAAACCACCAAGCGCTTCGACACCACCAAGCGATACAGCCTCGGTTTGACGGTCCTGACGCTCAGCCGAGGCTGGCAGATGCGCGACGCCCTGCAGACGCGACGCAACGAACTCCATGCCGAGTTTTGCCGTCGTTCTGGGCAACTCGCGAAAGTCCGCCCAGCTCCCGTGTTTACGCTGTCCCCGGACGCACTGCATTCAACCGCTGTACGCGGCATGCAGCACTATGCGGCGCCAACAACCTTCGAGCCAACGCTAGCCTTCGCGACTGAGGCTTTGGTCTCCGCGACGGCATCGATCGACACCATGCTGGACACCGAGCGCATCGAGCCGGGACCGGCCACAGGCTGGGCTGATTCGAATCAACGTTTCAGCGACTGGCTCGACGAACAAGATCTCGACTCTTAGCAGAAGCGGAAGGCCATCGACGCCTTCCTCCTGTCAGATATCAGCGCGGAACTAGCCGAGGAAGCTCACGCCGCAGCCTTCCCTATCGAGGATTTCCGTCACTGGATATTGACGGAGGCCGCCGACGACATCCGCCGATTCCCAGCACTGGGGCTGTTCCGCGAGATGCTCCACAACCGGCATCTCAATAAGGGAACCAAGTGGCGCATAAACGACCTTACGGACATGGTCTATCTGTCCTGCGCCGCAGGGTACGCCGACTTCGTCGTGTGCGAACGGCACATGCGTGACCCTCTGACCCACGGCCTCAGGCGCTTGGGGCTCGGTACACAGGTCTTCCGCCACCTTGCCGAAGCCGCAGACGCCATTGAAGAGGCACTGGCTACTCCATGACCGGCTCCTGGACATGTGCGCTCAGGCGCCGCCCAGCGCTCCTCGCAGCCCGCAGTCCCCGCAGAACGGCGCTGCTAGTGCCTGCTGTCGGGCTGTCCGCTCACGCATCGCTCACGCACGAGGCCGGAAACGATAAAGCGCCCCGACCGGCCGAAGCCGGTCGAGGCGCTAAGTAGCAGGTCAGAGGGGTTTCCCCCGCCCTGCTGTCGGTAGGCCGTGTGGGACTCGAACCCACAACCAACGGATTAAAAGTCCGCTGCTCTGCCAATTGAGCTAACGGCCCTCGACACAACACATACGAGCATAGCCCGCCCGGGGTCGTGCGCCGATCGGGTATCCCCCCTGGGGATGTCGCGTGGCGCCGGGAGGGGTGGTTCGGGGGGAAGTCAGGGGCGCCGGGGGTGCGGGGTGCGGAGTGGGGCCCTGCGGGGTACGGCGCCGTCTCAGGGGCCCGGCAATGCACCAGGGCCCGTGCCGGCCACCCTGGGAGGGGTGGGGCGCGGGCCCTGGTGGGGTGTCAGGAGCGCGGGCGGTCAGCCGTTGCGCTTCCAGCGGGGCTTGTCGTCGCGGCGGCCGAAGGAGCCGGTGCCGGTGCCCGTCGTACCGCCACGGTGGTCGTCACGGCGGGTCGCCGGGCGGTCGTGGCCGCCGGAGCGGAAGCCGCCGGAGGGGCGGTCGTCGCGGCGGTCGCGGTTGAACGGGCGGTCGCTGCCGCCCCGGTGGTCCCGGCGCTCGAAGGGACGGGCGCCGTCACGGCGGTCGCCGCCACGGTCGTCACCACC
>NZ_JBHZDA010000035.1:16365-21787 GCF_042755665.1 Streptomyces sp. NPDC059142 | reverse complement strand
CCTGGGCGGTCCGGGCGCCCCCCGAGACGGACCCGTGTCATCCCGCCCGCAGGCTCGCCGCCGCGCTCGCGGTTGAAGCCGCCGCGGTCGTCACGACGGTCGTCGCGGCGCTGGAAGCCGCCACGGTCGCCGCCCCGGTCGTCCCTGCGCTCGTCGCGGCGGAAGCCGCCGCCCGCCGGACGGTCGTCGCGGCGCTGGAAGCCACCGCGGTCACCGCGGTCGCCACCACGGTCGTCGCGCGGCGTGTAGCCCCGCGCGCCGCCCCGGCCGCTGCGCTCGCCGCGGTCGTCCCGGCGGCCGAAGTTGCCCCGGTCGTCGCGCGGCGCCGCCTGCTGCGGCACGGAGGCGGCCTTGGCGGCCTCCTCGACCGCGCGCTCGGCCTCGGCCGTCACCGCGGCGACCGCGGCCTCCGGGTCCTCGCCCCGCTCGCGCGCGGCGCGGGCGACCAGTCGCCCGGCTTCCTCGCGCAGCTCGGTGGCGCGGCGCTGGGCACGCTCCAGCTGCTTGGTCAGGTCGGCGGCCTCGCGCTCGGCCTGCTTGGCCGCGTTGTTCGCGGAGTCCGCCTGGACCTCGGTGAGCGAACGGGCGCCGGTGATCTCGGCGACCTCCGGGTCGAACGCGCCGGCGCCGCCGACCATGTGGCGCGAGGCGTCGACGCCCGCGTCCTCCATCAGCCGGAAGATCTGCCGGCGCTGGTGCGGCAGCGCCAGCGAGACGACGACACCGGACTTGCCGGCGCGCGCCGTACGGCCCGAGCGGTGCAGGTAGTCCTTGTGGTCCCCGGCCGGGTCCACGTTGAGCACCAGGTCGATGCCGTCCACGTGGATACCGCGGGCGGCGACGTCGGTGGCGACGAGCGCGTTGACGAGACCGTCCTTGAAGTCGGCCAGCGTCCGCGTCCGCGCGCCCTGCGTCATGCCGCCGTGCAGCGCGTCGGCCTTCACGCCCGAGTCGCGGAGCTGTTCGGCGATCCGGTCCGCGCCGAGCTGCGTCCGTACGAAGATGATCGTGCGGCCCTTGCGGGCGGCGATCGCCGCGGTGACCGGGGCCTTGTCCTTGGGCTTCACGACGAGCACGTGGTGCGTCATCGTCGTGACGTTGCCCTGGGCGCTGTCGACCTCGTGGCTGACCGGGTCGGTCAGGTAGCGCTTGACCAGCGAGCTGATCTCGTTCTCCATCGTGGCGGAGAAGAGCATGCGCTGGCCGCCGGCCGGCACCAGGTCGAGCAGCTCGGTGACCTCGGGCATGAAGCCCAGGTCCGACATCTGGTCGGCCTCGTCGAGGATCGCGATCTGGATCTGGTCGAGCGAGCAGGCGCGGCGGTTGATCAGGTCGCGCAGTCGGCCCGGGGTGGCGACGAGGATGTCGACGCCGCGCTCCAGGGCGTAGATCTGGTTGCTCATCGACGTACCGCCGCAGACGACCTTCATCTTCAGGCCGAGCACGTCGCCGTACGGCTGGAGCGCGTCCGCGACCTGCATCGCCAGCTCACGGGTCGGGGTGAGGATGACGCCGCGGGGCTTCTTCTTCTCGGTGTGGCCGCCCGCCAGCGTGGCGAGCAGCGGCAGACCGAAGGAGAGGGTCTTGCCGGAGCCGGTACGGCCGCGGCCCAGGATGTCCTTGCCGGCCAGGGCGTCCGGGATGGTCGCGGCCTGGATCGGGAAGGGGGCGACAACGCCGTTCTGGGTGAGCTTGCGGACGATGCCCTCGGGCAGGCCCAGGTCGCCGAAGGTGGGGCCGGGGGCGGCCTTTGACGTCTCGTCGGACGCGTCGTCCGTGTCGACCACGTCGTTCGTGTCGACCACGTCGTTCGTGTCGACCATGTCGGCCTCGGACGCCTCGGTGAGCTCCGCCACATCGGCGGTCACGACGGCCTCCACGGCCTCGGCGTTCTCGGGCATGACGGTGCTGTCAGTACTGGAAATGGACATGCGAAATGCGAAACCTTCCGGAGTCTCGGCACGCGCCCAAACTCCGTGAGATTCGCAAATCGACCGCCTCAATGCGGTCAGCCACGGCAAGGGAGAGTACGCGCCACGCGGCGCTCTTCTGTGTCGGCGCCGGGCAATGATCAAACGATCTACTACCATACGCACCCACCCCCCGCTTAGGCAAACCGGGGCCCCGCTCCCCCGCCGGACAGGCGCGGAAAGAGACGCACGTCACGCCGGTCCGGGCTGCGCGGACGCCGACGGTTCCTTCATCATCCCCGCCCCGTCCGCCAGCGCCATCGCGCCCATCCGCATCTCCGCCGCCGGTGAGGCGGACGGCGGCTCCTGCGGCTTCGTCGGCTCCGGCTCGGGGTCCGGGTCCACCGGCGGGGGCGTCTGCGTGGGCTGCTGGACGGGCGGCGGCGCGGAGCGGGTGGGCTCCCTGGTCGGTACGGGCTCGCTCCCCGGCCCGGTCGGCTTCCCGTTGCCCGGCTGCGGCCGGGCGCCCGTGGACGGCCTGGGCGACGGCGCGTCCGAGGAACCGGCCGCCGGCGAGGGCCCCTTGCCCGCCGCCGCCGCGCCCGCGTCCCCGGCTCCGCCCTTGCCGTCGGGCCCCGCGTCGCCGCCCGCCTCGGCCTGCGTGGTCCCTCCGGCGCTCTTCTCCGTATGGCCCGGCCAGGCGTCGGCGCCGCCGACCCCGGCCGCGGACCCCGTACCGCCGTCGGGTTCCGCGGCGGCGCCGGTGCGGTCCGCCGAGCGCGAGGGGGCCGGGCTCCCCGCGTCGTCGCCGACGCTCATACAGCCCGCGGAGGTCAGGGCCGCCACGGACGTGACGATCCAGACGGCAAGACGGCCTGGGGCGGACAACTGGCGCACGAGGGCACCTCCGGGGCGTGGCGACGGGGCTCCCGCCGACGGCGGGGACGGATCGCCCTGCCCAACTCCCTTTTCACCGCCGGGGACACGCCCGGGGCGCCACCGAGGCACCGGCGATCTTGCCGGGGGCCGGATCTGCCGGACAATGGCCCTGTGCTGGAGATGACACGCGAGACCTTCGAAGAACTGGTGAGCCAGGCCCTCGATCAGATCCCCCCGGAGCTGACCAAGGTGATGGACAACGTCGCCGTCTTCGTCGAGGACGAGCCCGACCCCTCCGACCCCGAACTCCTCGGGCTGTACGAGGGGACGCCGCTCACCGACCGGGGCGAGTGGTACGCCGGTGTCCTGCCCGACCGCATCTCCATCTACATGGGCCCGACGCTGCGGTACTGCGAGAGCGCGGAGGACGTCGTCCACGAGGTCTCGGTGACCGTCGTCCACGAGATCGCCCACCATTTCGGCATCGACGACGACCGGCTCCACGAACTCGGCTGGGGCTGACCCGCACGGCGAGGACCGGGCGCACGGCGCGGCGACGGCCCGCCCGCGCGCTCCGCCGCCCCCTCACCCGTACGGGCCCCGCCCCGCCCCGGGCGCCGACTACTCCTCTTGGCGGCGGCCAGGCATGGCGGACGACCGCGCCGGGCATACGCGCCCAATGGCCCGTGTTGTCCCGCGCTTCCCCATCCGCGCCCTCCGCGGACGGCTCACCGCCGTCATGGGTCATCTCCGCGCCCGCCGCGCCACCCCCACCAGCGCCCTCGTCCAGGTCCATCCCCCGCACCCCGTCACCCGCGCGCTCGGCCTGACCGCCGTCGTCCTGCTCGGCGCCTGGCTCGGCCTGCTGATCGTCGGGAGCGTGCGGACGCCGGTCGGCCCGATGGACACCCGGATGACGCTGCGCCCCTCCCTCACCGGCGGCACGAAGATCAATGTCTCGCCGCTGGGCGCGCTGGAGCTGGGCACGCACACCGGTCCCGTACGGCTGGACGTGGACGTCGACCAGCTCGACCCGGTCCGCTCCACCGCCCTCGTGGAGCACCCCGAGCGGATCTCGGGGCTCCAGAGCGAGATCAGCCGCGACGTCAAGTCCGGCACCACGGAGCTGGCCGTACGCTCCGTGGTCGCCGTCGTGTCCGGGGCGACCGCCCTCGGGCTGGCCGTCTACCGCCGCCCGCGCCGCGCGCTCGCCGCCGGCGGCCTCGCGTTCTCGCTGCTGGGTGCCTCCGCCGTCGGCGCGTACGCCACCTGGAACCCCCAGTCGGTGCTGGAGCCGAAGTTCTCCGGGCTGCTCTCGTCCGCGCCCCAGGTCGTCGGCAACGCCCGCTCGATCGTCAGCGACTTCGACGTCTACCAGAAGGAGCTGGCGCGGCTGGTCACCAATGTGACCAAGCTCTACGACGCCACCTCCACGCTCCCCACCTTCCAGCCCGACCCGGCCACCCTCCGGGTCCTGCACGTCTCGGACATCCATCTCAACCCGGCGGCCTGGCACATCATCGGCTCGCTCGTGGAGCAGTACGGGATCGACGTCATCATCGACTCGGGCGACACGATGGACCACGGCGCCTCCGCCGAGAACACCTTCCTCGACCCGATCGCCGACCTGGGCGTCCCTTATGTCTGGGTGCGCGGCAACCATGACTCGGACATCACCCAGGAGTACCTGGAGCGCATGCGGAACGTGCACGTCCTGGACGACGGCCGGGCCGTGAGCGTCGGCGGGATCCGGATCGCGGGCACGGGCGACCCGCAGTTCACCCCGGACCGCTCCAGGAAGGCCCCCGGCGACCCCGCCGAACGCATGGCGGGCATCCAGCTCGCGTCGGCCCTGCGCGACCAGGAGCGGGCCGGCACACCGGTGGACGTCGCGGTCACCCACGACCCGCTGGCCGCCCGGCAGACGGACGGGGTGGTGCCGCTCGTCCTGGCGGGCCATGTGCACCAGCGCAAGACCGAGGTGCTGCCGTACGGCACCCGGCTGAAGATCGAGGGTTCGACGGGCGGCGGCGGACTGCGCGCGCTCCAGAACCAGAAGCCGGAGAAGGTCCGCGCCTCCGTGCTCTACCTGGACCGGACGACCAAGCGGCTCCAGGCGTGGGACGAGATCACGCTGGGCGGTCTCGGGCTGACGACGGCGGAGGTCAGCCGTCACCTCCCGGAGGAGGCGGGCAGGCCCGGCGCCGAGCCGGGCGCGGAACCGGATACGGATCCCTTCGGCACCGCGTCCCCCGCCACCCCCTCGGCCCCGGCCTCCGGCTCCTCCCCGCGGCCGTCTCCGGCGCTTCCGGAACCCGAGCCCTGACCGGCCGGGGGACGCGCCGGCGGGGCCGCTCCCGGGGGCCCGTAAACCGTTTTGGCGATAGCTCCCCGGATCGCATATGCTGCGGACGTCCCCGACGCGCTGCAAAGCGCCCAGGCGGGCCCTTAGCCCTCATCGTCTAGTGGCCCAGGACGCCGCCCTTTCAAGGCGGTAGCACGGGTTCGAATCCCGTTGGGGGCACATTCTCATAGTCCCCCTGGCCACGGGTATCGCTGGCCTGGGGGACTCTTAGTGTGCATAAACTCATCACCGTCTGAGCACGCTTCTGATTTATCGTGGGCTGCAACGC
>NZ_JBHZDA010000035.1:0-16355 GCF_042755665.1 Streptomyces sp. NPDC059142 | reverse complement strand
TCCCGGGGGTTCGCCCGGTGTCTACCCCGGTGGGGGCCAATGACTCCGCGCCCCCGGGGCCAGGCCACCCGGGGGCCTGGGGGACTCTTTGTGTCCATAACGTCAGCACCGTGTCAGCACGGATCTGATTTACGGTGCGCTGCATGGCGTACATCAAGCAGCGCGCAAAGAGCGACGGCACGTTCAGCCACACGGTGATGTGGCGTGGCCCCGAGGACCAGGACGGGAAGAGGAAGCAGGAGTCGGAGGTCTTCGATGACGAGAAGGCCGCCGAGCGCTTCCGAGACCTAGTGAACGGCCACGGCCAGCGGTGGCCGCCAGGGTGGGTGCGCGGGCACGGCTTCGTCAAGGACGTACGCGAACCCGATGAGCTCTTCGAGCCCTTCGCGCTCCACTACGTCGATCAGCTCACGGGTGTTCAGGGCGACACCAAGGCCGAGTACCGCAAGCTGGTACACCAGAAGCTCTCCCCGTGGTTCCGCAACTACTCGATGCGCGAAGGGGAGGGCGGGCTCACCTCGGACCTCATACGCACTTGGGTCAACGACTTGGAGGCGGGGCGGCCAGCACCGCACGACGCTGAAGGCTCCAGGCGCCGCAAGCTCAGCCCCAAGACCATCCGCAACGTCCACGGGTTGCTCTCCGGCATCTGCCAAAGCGCGGTGGAGCGGAACCCGCCCCTGCGGACGAAGAACCCGTGCGCAGGCACCCGGCTCCCCCGTAAGGATGACGGTGTCGAAGATGAGATGGTCTTCCTCGAACGCGACGAGTGGGCTCTACTTCGCACTCACCTGGTTGACCAAGACGCACGCGAACTTGCCGACACGCTTGCGGAGACCGGCGCTCGCTGGGGCGAGATCACGGCGCTCCAACCTCGCGACCTCGTACGCCGCAACGGCAGGCCGGCTATCCGCATTCAGCGCGCCTGGAAGCGGGACGAGGATGGCGCCGCCTACCTCGGCGCCCCGAAGACCGTGAAGGCCCGCCGGACGCTCGTGATCACCAGCAACCTGGACCAGATGCTCCGCAGGCGAGCTAAGGGGATCACCCCCGACGATCTCCTCTTCCAGGGGCCCAAGGGCGGGCGCTGGGACACCTGGACCTTCCGTAGCCTGCGCTGGCATCCGGCGATTGAAGGCGCCCGCACCGAAGGGCTCACCAAGGCCCCGCGCGTACATGACCTTCGGCACTCGCACGCTTCCTGGCTCATCGCCGCGAAGGTTCCCCTGCCGGCCATTCAGGGCCGCCTCGGACATGAGTCCATCACCACGACCGTTGATCGCTACGGCCACCTGCTCGACGCCTTGGACGACGAAGTCGTTGCCGCTGTCGACTGGGCCATGAACCCGAATGCGCCTCTGCGCGCGCCTGCCCTGGCTGCTTGACGGACGTGGCTCCCTCCCCGCACCCCTCGCAGGAGGTGCGAGGAGGGAGCGACGGCGAGCAGAGCGGCATCAGCAAGCATGCAAAGTGCTCATTTCAGCCCGCCGGTCTGCGTCGGGTATAGTCAGCCTCCGGTTGAGGCGCCAGAGCCAAGGCCGATCCCCCAATATTCCGCAGCTACACGCGGTTGTGGGGTACGCAAGGTCCTGTGGAGCAGTTTGGAGTGCTCGCCACCCTGTCAAGGTGGAGGCCGCGGGTTCAAATCCCGTCAGGACCGCTTGCAGCCGTGAGGCTGCGTGGCTGGGTAGCTCAGTTGGTACGAGCGATCGCCTGAAAAGCGATAGGTCGCCGGTTCGATCCCGGCCCCAGCCACAGCCAAGGCCCCAATCTTCTGATTGGGGCCTTTTTGCATTCTCTCGTCGCGCTCAGATCGGCGCGGCTCCGCGGCCCTCGGGGTGTACTGGGACGCCGGCACCGCCCGCCTGCTGCCCCGCCTGGTCAAGGGCCGCACCCGCGACCCGGTATTCGTCACCCACCGCAAGCCAGGCCGGGGCGCGCAGGTCAGTGCGGGGTGGGCTGCCAGGCGTCTTCGGCGGCCTGGGCGGTGGGGTGGGTGGGGAAGACCTGGTCCAGGCCGACGATCCGGAAGATCCGGCCGACGCGTTCGGGGACTGCGGCCAGTGCGATGGACGCGTCAGCGGCCAGGGCTTGGTTGCGGGCGGCGATCAGGGCACCAATGCCGCTGGAGTCACAGAAGGTGATCGCGGCAAGGTCGAGGACGAGCTGCTGGCCGGGGCGCAGGCCGAGTTGGGGGAGGGCGTCGCGGACTTCAGGTGCTGTGTGGTGGTCGAGGTCTCCGGCGAGTTCGATGACCGGCCCGGCGGTGGTGGCGCGGGTGTGGAGGGTCAGGTGCTTGGTCACTGCTGCTCTTCACTGAGGGTTCGGGGCACATGGATGGCCAGAACGGCGGTGTCGTCGTCCACTCCGGTGCCGAAGGTGTCGAGCAAATCACGGACGGCGACGATGGCACCGGATGCGGTGGTGGGGGTGAGGGCGCGGCCGAAGTCGAGGAGGGCGTCGTCGCCGTAGCGGCCGTCGGGGCCGCCGGCAGCGGTGTGGGCTTCGGTGAGGCCGTCGGTGTGCAGGAGCAGGGTGTCGCCGGGGGCGAGGCGGACGGTGGCGGTGGAGATATGGGCGTCGGGCAGGACACCGATGAGCTGCCCTCCTGGGGTGGGCAGGAAGTCGGCGGTGCCGTCGGCGCGCATCAGCAGGGCCGGGGGGTGGCCGCCGCTGGCCAGGGTGATGCGGAAGCCGCCCCATTCGGGGTCGGGGGTGAGCAGGCCGAAGACGACGGTGCAGAAGCGCGGGTCGGTGCCGTTGTACTCGTGGTTCAGGACGGTGTTGAGGTTGCCGAGGACGGCCGCCGGGTCGGGGTTGTAGACGGCGGCGGCGCGCAGGGTGTAGCGGGCCAGGGAGGTCACGGCCGCAGCGGCAGCTCCCTTGCCGCAGACGTCGCCGAGGAACATGCCCCAGGTTCCCGCGGCGAGGGGGAAGAGGTCGTAGAAGTCGCCTCCGACCTCGTCTGTGGAGGCGATGTGGTAGTGCGCGGCGACGTCCAGGCCCGGCACGTTCTCCATCACCGGCGGCAGCAGGGTCTTCTGGAGGGTGGTGTTGAGGAGCTTGAGGCGGTTGCGTTCCAGGTCGGCTTCCTGGCGGGCGCGCAGCAGTTCCATCTCGTAGGCGCGGCGCTCACGGGCGTCGAAGATCGTGGTGCGGATCAGCAGCGCTTCGCCGTCGCTGCCGGTCTTGACGGTCGAGGTGACTACGACGGGCAGGCGGGAGCCGTCCGAGGCCTTCAGCTCCAGGGCGATGCCGCTGATCTCGCCCTGCATTCGCAGCAGCGGCGCGAAGTGCGTCTCGTGGTACAGCCGGCCGCCCACCGTCAGCAGCTCGGAAAAGGACCTGCGGCCCACCAGGTCGCCGCGCTCGTAGCCGAGCCAGTCCAGCAGCGTGGTGTTGATCTTCGCGATCCGGCCGTCCAGCAGCGTGGACAGGTAGCCGCAGGGAGCGTGTTCGTAGAGGTCCTCCGCGCTGTCCTCCAACAGCTCGGAGAACCGGGCGTCCTGGTCCGCAGGCCTCTGGAGGGGGTCCTTGCTGTCCTCGGTGTCGTCGGCCATGGACATCACCGGGTGGTCCCTGTGAACGCGGCGATCGCCGCGGCGGTCTCCTCCGGCGCGGCGAGCTGGGGACAGTGTCCGGTCGCGGTCAGCGTGACCAGCCGGCTGCCCGGGATCTGTGCGTGGACGAACGCGCCCACCTCCGGCGGGGCGATGGCGTCATGGGAGCACTGGGCGACCAGGGTCGGCACCCGCACGCCGGCGAGGTCGGCGCGGTTGTCGGACAGGAACGTCACCCGGGCGAAGACCCGCGCGATCTCCGGGTCCGTACGGCAGAAGCTGTTCGTCAGCTCCGCACCCAGCTCCGGCCGCTCAGGGTTGCCCATGATCACCGGGGCCATGGCCCCGGACCAGCCCAGGTAGTTCGCGTCCAGGGATTCCAGCAGCTCATCGATGTCGGCGGCGCTGAACCCGCCCCGGTAGCCGGCAGCCGGGTCGTCGACGAAGCAGGGCGAGGGGGCGAGCAGGACCAGGCCGGCGAACGCCTCGGGCTCACGGACGGCTGCCAGCACACCCATCATCGCGCTCACCGAATGTCCCACGAACGTGACCGGGCCCAGATCGAGGTCCCGGCAGACCTCCAGCACGTCGCTCACGTACCCGTCCAGCGAGGAATACCGCGCGCGGCTCCAGGCCGACAGCTGCGAGCTGCCCGCGCCCACATGGTCGAAGACGACGACGGTGAAGTCACGCTCCAGAATCGGCACCACCAGACGCCACATGTTCTGATCACAGCCGAACCCGTGCGCCAGCACAACCACCGGTCCACCGGCCCGCCCGGTCACCCTCACACGGTTCCTGCTCCGCACATCCATGCCCGCCATCCTCGCAGACCCCTTCCCGCCCTATCCCTCTGCGGAACAGGCGCGCGCATAAGGCTGACCACGCACCCCTCCCCCCTCGGCAACGCCACGCGAGCCCCGTCACCGGCGACGCCGTCGAGGTGCAGTCGGCAACGACTCAAGCGGCTGCAACGGACGAACGAGGTCGCACAGAGAAGGCCTGACCCGTGCTCCGTTCAATCGAGATCTTGATGACT
Source organism: Streptomyces sp. NPDC059142 (assembly GCF_042755665.1). Classification (NCBI taxonomy): domain Bacteria; kingdom Bacillati; phylum Actinomycetota; class Actinomycetes; order Kitasatosporales; family Streptomycetaceae; genus Streptomyces; species Streptomyces sp. NPDC059142. Next base: position 11,756 of record NZ_JBHZDA010000035.1, on the reverse strand, counting down.
ACTCGCTCGGGGTCAGGGGTCGGCGTGCGCCCGTATCGCTCTCCGTAACGAGCAACGGCATCTCGCACGGTCGCCTCATCGGTACACACCTCCGCCACGCCTTCGAGCGTGGCCCAGCGGCCACCGTCAACCTGACACACAGCCACACGAGCCTCGCCGCCCCACGCAAGGACGTTGGCTACTTTGCGACTCGATTTGCGGGTAATAACTCTGGCCACCCCGGCGGGGGCATCTATGGTCACGCCGACGGGCACGACATGAGGCCGACCGTCAGGGCGCAATGTAGTCAACGTGCACAGATGGTACTCACTCCAGAACTCCAGGTAGTTGTTCGACTGGGCGGATATTGCGTTCGACATGGCTGAAAGCGTAAACGCACCGGTTGCCCGAACTGCCCCAAAGTGACCGCCACCACGGTCGACCCAAACTGCCCTTTTGTCCAATTCGCACCCCTTTACGAAGGAGATCCCTTCGCCAATAGTCTCGGATTCATAACGGAGTCAATCATCGCCCGACAGGGATTGATCCGTTCACGCCGGACAGAAATTCGCAGCTCAAAGCGTCATGCAACCTTAAACATGGTCGTTTTCGGTAACTTTCGACACTCGCGGTTACCTGCGGTCCACATCAATCGATCATGCCTTTCAGGCCACGTCTTGTCGGAAGCGTCACGTACTGTCCGAAGAGGTTCCCGGACGCTTCACGGGGCGGTCTCGCTTGGAGACTCAGCGTGCGTTCGCGTACGCGATCTCCTCCTAGGCAGGTAGCCCTGAATGCCCACCTGTGTCCCGTCGCTCTATGAGGTAGTGGGGTGGGTGCAGGCTCACGGCTGCGGTTGTTCCGGCGCCGGGAACTGGACGTCATCGACTTGGGCGCGGTGTCGTCCGGCTCGGGGGAGCCATCACCTGTCGGTTGGAGGGGTTACTCAGTGTGGTCGGATAAGAGTGGTCGAGACGCGGCGGAATCCGAGATTCCCGCCCAAGGAGGAGTCAGCCGCCAACGCCTCGGGCGCTGGCGCCCAACCGCGGCCCGCACGGTGGAGAAGGACCTGCATCGCCTGATTCGCCGAGAGCTACAAGACCTCGGGATTACTCCCCCGCTGGATGTTCACGACCTTTGCGAGAGGCTGAGCCGGCGGCGCGGGCGCCCCTTGTACCTGCGCGCAGCTCCGCTGCCCAAGCCTGGCCCCTCCGGTATGTGGGCGGAGTACGACACCTACGACGTGATCCTCTACCAGCAGGAGACGACCGATCTGCACCAGGATGGGATCATCCTGCACGAGGTCGGGCACATACTCGTGGCGGAGAACGAGAAGGCCACGGAGGACTACACCCGCGAGGTGGGGACGGACGCGTCGGATACATCCGCTGGTGGAGACGCAGTGGCCGTCGACGTGGAGGGGTGGGCCGCCATGCTGCCGGTCTTCGGCACGGAGGCTGTCAAGCGTGTTGCCCAGCGTTGCTCGTACGACGACGGCGAGGAGTGCTCCGTCGAACTCGTGGCCACCATCATCCTGGAGTGGTCAGCCCTGCTCGCAGACTCCACTCCTCCGGCTGACGACCCCGCTCTGCGGCGGGTCGAGGCAGCTCTCGGCGACCGGCGAGGATGGCTGTAGCTCGTGGAACTCCTGCTCCTAGGGCTCGTGGCCGCACTGGTCTGGAAGCTCTATCAGTGGAAGCGAAACCCGCATGACGCGCCTCTTCGCTCCGTCACCCTGTGCCTGCTCTGCGCCATGATCTCCTACCCCGTAGCGATGCCCGGTGGGGCCTCCGGCGTCGACACCGTGGCGGGGCACGGCACGGCGAAGCTCGTCCAGAACGTGTTGCTGCTTCTCGCGGTGTACTTCCTGATGTGCTTCTACCTGTACTCCGCCGCCAATGAGGAAGCGGGCCGACGTCGGGCCCGTAAGGAAGGCGTCCTTGTCGCGATCGTCGCGGTGGCGATCACCGTGGCTGCCGAATCGGTGCCGCACACCGAGTTCGCCGGATCGTTCAGCACAGCCGACATGACAACGCCGCAAATCACGTTCTTCTACGGCGGCGCGGGCCTCTACCTCATGTACGCGCTCGGCATGGCGTGCCGGTGGACTCGCCGATATGCGCGCTTGTCCCGGCGCCCGCACTCCACCGGGCTATGGATGGCCGCCGTGGGTCTGGGGGCGATGGCGGTGGCCTGCGCGATCCGCGCAGTCATTGTCGCCATTCGCGCGGCCGACGTAGAGGTGTCCGACCCGCTGATGGCGGCTGTCGCTTTCCTCCTGGTGACGTCCGTCATGCTCTTCGCGGCGGGCATTACGTACTCCGGAGCCCGAGCCCGAATCTCGTCTCTTCGCCTCTGGCTCCAGCACTGGCGCGATCACCGTCGCCTCGCGCCGTTGTGGGAACTACTGACGGAGACGTACCCGGACAACGTGTTGCGGCCAGCTTCTACGGCGGCCCTGGATCGGTGGCGGGCCCGCGGCGTGCACCGGCGCTACCACCGTCGCATTGTGGAGTGCCGCGACGGCTTGGTGGACATCAGCCCGTTCCTTCTGGATGGGGGCGACGACGGCACGGTCCTCAACATTGACTCTGCTGAGCTTGCCGCTCGGCTGCGCCGGGCCTCCGCCCGGATCGAGAAGGGCGTCCCCGCACCCCGCCGCGCGGTTCCGCTCGCGATGGCGCTGGGCAGCGACCGCGAGTCCGATGTGAAACAACTGATTGCGGTATCCGACGAACTGCGCGCAGCCGCATGACCTCGCACGATCAAGGAGTCACGATGCTGATTACCGGTGGACGAGTACTCGTCGGCTCGGGGACGTACCTGGAAGACGGCGCCATCCTCATTGAGGGCGAGTCGATCGTCGCCGTCGGTCCGCGCAAGGAGATCGAGGAACGGGCCGGGGCCGACGTACCCCGATTCGAGTTCGGCGGAACCGTTCTGCCCGGCCTCATCGATGCCCACGTGCACTTGGCCTTCGACGGCGGGGCCGACCCCGTCGCGACGCTCCAGGGCTCCACGGACGATGTCCTCTTCGAGGACATGCGTCGCCGTGCCGAACAGCTTCTTCGCAGCGGCGTTACCACGGCCCGAGACCTCGGGGACCGGGGCGGGCTCGCCCTTCGCTTGGCGTCCGAGATCAACGACCGTCGCACGGCCGGACCACGGATCGTGTCTGCGGGAACCCCGGCCACCACCCTCGGTGGCCACTGCCACTTCCTGGGGGGTGAGGTCTCCGGGAAAGTCGAGATCCGCGACCTCGTACGGCGCAACCTCGCGGCCGGGGCCGGAGTCATCAAGGCGATGGTCACCGGCGGGGGCCTGACGAAGGACGGCCCCAAGAGCCACCAGAGCCAGTTCTCGGCAGAAGAACTTGCCGCCCTGGTGGAGGAAGCCCACATCGCAGGCGTGCCCGTCGCGGCACATGCACACGGCGCCGACGGCATCGCCGCCGCCGTTGAGGCGGGCGTCGACACCATCGAGCATTGCACCTGGATGTCGAGCGACGGCCTCGACTTCCGGCCCGACGTGGTCCAGCAGATCATCGCGAAGAACATCACCGTGTGCCCGGCCGTGAGCCCGCACTGGCAGATGCTCCCGCGATTCTTCGGTGAGGAGCGCGCCGCCGCCATGTTCGATCTGGTGCGGCAGATGGCCGACTCCGGCGTCCGTTTGATCGCCGGAACCGACGCTGGCGTTCAGCGGGCCGGCTTCGACGGGTTGGTTACGGCACTTGGGTTCTACTCGCACCTGGGCTTGTCGAACGCCTCGATCATCGACATGGCGACGTCACAGGCGGCCGATGCCCTGGGCCTGGGGGACGTCACAGGCAAGGTCGCTCCCGGCTTCCGCGCGGATCTCCTCCTGGTCGACGGTGACCCGCTCGCGGATCTCTCCGCGCTGAGCGGGGTGCGGGCCGTGTTCGCCTCGGGGCTGCGCCACGAGCCGACCCGCGCGGACCAGTAGGGATTGAACCTGGCGCCCTGCTTTCCCGCCCCCTCTGGGCACGGGAAAGCAGGGCACTAGTACTGCAACAGTCTTTGGGGTGGCTGGGGGCTGACCAGTGGTTCGCGGCAGGTGGGAGGGCCACGAAGAACCGAATCTCCTCGCACACGGCCTCACCGATCTCTTCCGCAACCACCGGTGAACACGCGCCTCCTGCAAGGAGAAGGCAGCTCCCTGAAGCCACAGCTCCGGCTGTCACGGGCTGCTCGGACTGATCGTGGTCCGCGGTGTGTCAGCGGATTCCAGGGAGCATGTCCATTCCGATATGCGCTTGGTGCGCAGGTCGAAGGTCACGCCGATCGGGCCGGCTCCGCTGCTGCTGGTCACCTCGATGCGCACGGTGTGCGTGCCGACGCCGCGTGGGTCGCCGACGGAGAAGATGGTGCGTGCCGTCACCGCTTCACAGACGGCCGCCGGATGGGCACTACCGTCCTGTCCGGCGGAGGCGTTACTACTCAGCGCGGAAGGGCTGACGTACGTTGACATCAGTTCGGTCAGCGCCTTGTCCTTGTCCGGTGAGGCCAGAGCATCCGGCAGGGCGGTGTAGTAGGCCTGCACGGTCTCGCGGGCCTTCTCTCGCTGAGCGGCACTCGTGGCGGGAGCCGCAGGGTTCGCCGCCGTCTGTTGCGCGCTCAGGGAGATCATGTAGGAGGTCGCACCGAACGCCGCGACGGCGATGCCCGCAGCGAGGGAAAATGCCCGTCGCTTCCGCCGTCGGCTGCCCAGTCTGCGTATCTCCGACGCCGGTGGTGTTGCGCCGGTCGGCAGTGTGTTGAACCGTGCCGCGCTCTCGGTGAGCCAGACGTGGATTTCCCGCTCATCCGGCATGGCCGACCTCCTTGTCCTGTGGGGGCATCAGCTGACGGGCGAGCGACTGCCTGCCGCGAACCAGCCAGGTCCTGACGCTGCCGGCTGGCCAGCCCATTTCGGCACTTATCTGTTCGACGCTCAGATCACACAGGTGATGCAGGACGATCACGCTGCGCTGTCTCGTCGGCAGCGTGCGCAGCGCGGCGACGAGAGCCACGTGTTCCGGACCAGGTCCTTCTACATGGCGTTGTTGGTGATGGCGCTGCACCAGCTGCAGTCCGCGCCGCATACGCCGGAAGCGCGATACGGCGAGCCGCCAGGCCGTGGTGCGGATCCAGGCTTCCTGAGAAGTGGCGTTCATGAACTGTTCATGCCGGTCCCAGGCTTTGATGAATGCCTCCTGGGCGACATCCTGTGCCTCGGAAAGGTCTCCGGTCATCGCGTGTATCTGCCGGACGAGCCTGGGGTAGGCCAACGCGTAGAAGTCATCGAACTCCTCTTCCGTCGCACTCATCGCCACTCTTTCTCTGCCACTCACATCCGTTCGAGGAACGGCGGTGGGATTGCCCCCGGGGAGTACGCACCTCAAGGCCACCCTCGCTACACCGATCACCTGTGAGGTGGATCACAAACAACCGCTGTCGCGCAGGAGCTCGCGCGGTGCGTATTCACGTTGTCCACAGCAGATCGACAGCGAAGGAAATACCGTGCGCCACGCTGCCCCCCGTAAGAACAGCGAAGCAGTGACCAAGATCAAGACCGTCGCCATCGGTGCATTCGCGCTCGGCAGCCTCGCACTGGGAGCGAGCGCCCAGGCCAACGCATCGGACTCGCCGGCCCCGGCGTCCGTGGTCGACGCACCCGTTCCCCCCGCCACCCCCGTCGGCGTAACGGTTTCCCCGACCGCCCCGCCCGCCGGCGCCCCCGTTCCCCCGCCCGCGGGCGCCGACAACTCCGTCGACGCAGCGGCTTCCCCGACTGCCCCGCCCGCCGACGCACCCGTTCCCCCCACCGCCCCCGTCGGCGCAACGGTTTCCCCGACCGCCCCGCCCGCCGACGCACCCGTTCCCCCGCCCGCGGGCGCCGACAACTCCGTCGAGGGTCGGGGTTGATTCACTGAACGGTCGCCGCAGAGCGCTTGCGCAGGGCGCTGGACGCTCGCCCTGTCGGCAGGAACTGACCTGCGAGGGCTGGCCCGCTCCGCGATACGTGGCTCCGCAGACGGCGCGGGCTGCGGGCGGCCTCGGTGGCCGGAGCCGCGTCTGCACACTCCATGCCCAGTGCCGACGACGAGCGAGGTCTCTGGAGGAGGACGACGGCCGGGACGACGGCGACGTCAGGCTGGCGGCTGTTCGTCCGTCTCCGCCGGAAGATCCCCCGCCGGTGACCCTCCGTTGGGACGCTGAGGGTGACCCCCGCCAGGGGCCTGTTCCGCTCTCTCGCTCCGTCCGGGTCGCCTCTGGACGGGGCGTTCGGTTCTGCGGGCTGGTCAGCGCCAGGTGGCGTCCTCGATCTGGAACCTGCCGGGGGTGGCGCCCTTGGTGAACCGGAGCCGGTCGTTCTCGACGATCAGAGGCCTGCCGTTCTCCCGGGTACCCTGCCAGATCTCGTAGTAGGGGCCCATGTCGTAGAACGTGGTGCCGTCGACCTTGCTTCCCTGGGAGGTCACCCAGCCCTCGATGGAGTCGATCCACAGGCCCTTGAGGTGGCCGCCGGAGGTGATCTGGAGGTAGCCGCCCCAGTTGCCGTCCTCCTCCCAGCCGCCGTCGGCGACCTTCACCCACAGCAGCTGCCGCTGGGCCCGGGCGGTGGCGCTGTAGTCGCGGTTGTCGAACATCGTCTTCTTGTTGTCCCAGAAGACCTGGGGTGCGACTTCGTTGACGCCGAAGCGGGCACCGTCCTTGAACCGCACGGTGTTGAAGGCGTCGCGGGCCGGGCGGTACCTGGTGTCGGGGAGGGTGGCCCTGGAGGTCACGATGCCGTAGACCTCCCAGGCGAAGTCGCGCAGGTTCTTCTCGTTTCCGGCGCGGAAGGTCTCGCGCAGGTATTTCTTGAACGCGTCCTCGTCGATGATGCTGTCGTCCTGGACTTGCTGGACGATCTGCCGCAGTCCCTCGCGTGTGACGGTCGCCGGGGCCGGGGTGTCGTCCCCGGTGGGGACGCCGTCGGGGACCTCGATGGCCAGGGAGTAGTTCTTGGCCGGTGTCTTCAGGCCCTTCGTGATCAGGGCGTCGATGCGGCCCTGCTTGCCGGCCTCGTGCTCGGCCTCGATCTTCGCGACCTCCGCCGCGTCGAACGTCTTCTCCGTATCGGGAGCCTTCGGGTCGTGGAAGATCAGGAAGCTGGTCGTGCGCAGGTAGCCCATGGGGCGGTCCTCCCGGGTCGGCAGTGTCGTCGCGGCAGACAGACGCTAGGTGATCAACGGCGTGCCGAGGCCGTGACGAGCCGTACTCAACCGATCGGATGACGGATCCGTCGAACGGCTTGACGTGCGACGGCAGATGAGGATGCGCCCACATCTGTTCGGCGGCCTCCCGCCGCACCTGCCTGCCCGCCGGAGCGGGCAGCCCGGCGACCTCGCGGCCCTCTCGTCTCCTCGGCTCTTCCGGCTCAGGCGCCGACGTCGAACGTGATGGAGCGGTCGTCCATGTCCACCGTGCTGTCGTCCCCGCTGAACTGGAAACCGCCGGTCTTGACCGCGCCGGTCAGAGCGACGGTGTAGCGGCCGGCCTGCAGCTCGGCAAGGGCGTACTCGCGGGTGAAGGACATCGGGTAGGGCGGCTCCACCCCCTTCGCCGTGATCTCCTCGGTGCTGATCACCGCTCCGTCGGGACCGGTCAGGGTCAGCGTCCCGGTCACCCGCGGAACGGCACGGTCGACCAGACGGTGCTTCTCCTTGATCCAGGTCCCGAAGTCGAGAATGGACGTCCCGTCCTTGAAGTACGACGTGGCGTCGAGCGTGACCACGGCCTTCTGGTAGTCGTCCCCGTCCCAGCCCAGGATCAGGGACAGCCGGAAGTCCACCCTGCTGGAGGCGGATTTACGGACGGAGTCGCCGGACTCCGGACTGGCGAAGGACTTGTACACCTCCGGGTTCTCCAGCTTCGTGCCGGTGTTGATCCAGCTGATCGCGCCGAGAGCGCCGGGCTTCCACGCGTGCAGGTAGGGGACCGAGCCGATCTTCCGGCGGCGGGCCGTGCCGGGCAGGTGGGTGCACCCGTCGTCGTCCCGGACCCGGGCATACACAGCTGCGGTGGCCTGCCTCTCGAGTTCCTCGACCGCGCCGTTGGCTCTTTCCCGCTGCTCGTCGGTGAGCTCCGCCTGGTCGTCGACGGTGAGGCTGAGGACCCTGTCGCCCCCGTCGGTCGTGAACACCCAGCGCGCGGGAAGCGCCTGGGCGAACGGGGCGTACTTCATGGCCCCGGCCAAGGTCAGGCCGTCGTCGCTCTGGGCAGCCACCGCCAGCAGCGCCTCGGAGGACATCAGCTGCTTGATGCCGCCGCTTTGCCGGAGCGCCTTCACGGTGAAGGAGAAACCGCGATGAACGGTGTGATGCATGATTTCACCGTCCCGGGTGTTCAGTGCGTAGACGAAGGCGCGCACGGCCTGCTGCGTCAGATCCTCGACGGCGAGCATCAGCGCCATCCTTTCATCGAACTAATGTCATTTATGTTAAATGCCCGAAAAGCCCTATTCGGCCAGCCCGTAACAGGGGGCGAAGTAATCCACCGATCCGGTGCCGCAAGGCAAGACGAAGGCCCCGGGCGTCACGACATCCCGGAGCCTCCACTTCGCTGACCTTCCAGCTCAACGACGGGCGAGGCGAGGCGTCACGCCCAGTCCATGCCGAGCCTGGCGAGGGCGGCGCGCTGTTCCGCGGTGAGCTTGTCGCGTCTCGACTTGGTGTTGGAGAGCCATACGCCGAGTTTCACCGGCACTGGTTCCGTCTCGCCGTCGACCGTGATCTCCACGACCGCGCTGCGCGGGATTGGCCGCTGTCTCTCCTGCTCCGCCCACTGTGTGAGGGCGGCCAGTCCCCGTTGGAACGCCGTCTGAGCCTTGCTCCCGGCCTTACCCCGCCCCTTGGTGGCGTCGGCCGGCGCCGGAGGGAGCTCCGCGGGGGCGGCGGCCGACACGGGCAGGGTGGCGCCCCGTATGTCCAGCGCGGTCAGCCGTTCGCGCTGGAGCTGTGCCCAGGTGCCCGGCTCCTGCTGCCGCCACCGCCAGATGCCGATGTCGTCTCCGTCGCAGACGACGCCCGGCGCGATGTAGGGCAGGTGGCCGTCGGCGTCGACGGTCGGCGACGCGCGCCGTTGATCCCTGGCCGAGTCCTTCCGGTTTGCCGGTGGTGTGGCAGACGGTGAGCGTGTGTGACACTGCGCGTGGGGGGCTCTGTTTCGATGATGGTCGTACTCTTGGATGGTCTCAATGCCGCCTTGAGGAGTTGACCGTGGCCCGCCCTCGTACAGCCGCCAGGACGGTGGATCATCCTGACCTGGCCCTGGTGTCCCTTCAGCAGGTTCTGGAGGCGCTGGTGGACCCGGTGCGCAGGATGGTGGTGGCCCAGCTCGTGCGTAAGGGCGAGGACATGAGCTGCGGCACGTTCGAGGCCCCGGTCGCGCTGTCCACGCTCACGCATCACTTCAATGTGCTGCGTGAAGCGGGCGTGATCCGGCAGTACTACGTGGGGACAATGAAAATGAACACGCTGCGCACGGGCGAGATGGAGGAGCGGTTCCCCGGCTTGCTCCCGGCCGTGATCGCGGCCTGCGTTACGGAATCCGGCGCGGGCGCCGCCTGATCGCGATGGCTCGGCCGGTTCACATTTCGACTCCAGTCAAAATTTGACGCTCATCGAAGCTCGGGGCAAGGTGGACGGGGAGGCCGGTCCGACATCGGCCTCCCCGGCACATCGCCTGCACCAAGGAGTCACGCATGAACCGCGCCGTCCGTTTCCATGAGACCGGTGGACCCGAGGTCCTGCATCTGGAGGAGGTCCCCGTCCCCAAGCCGGGACCGGGCGAGGTCCTGATCCGCACTCGGGCGCTGGGTCTGAACAGGGCGGAGTCGATGTTCCGCCTGGGCCAGTACGGCATCGACCCCGTCTTTCCCTCCGGCATCGGCTACGAGGCGGCCGGCGTGATCGAGGCCCTCGGAGAGGGGGTGAGCGGGCTGAACGTGGGCGACGCGGTCAGCGTGGTGCCGTCCTTCACCATGACCGACTACCCCGTGCACGGCGAGGCCGTCCTCGCCCCCGCCCATGCGGTCGTCGCCCACCCCGACTGCCTGTCCTTCGAAGAGGCGGCCTCGGTGTGGATGCAGTTCATCACCGCCTACGGCGGCCTCGTCGACCTCGCGGGCGTCCGCCCCGGCGACACTGTCCTGATCTCCGCCGCCTCCAGCAGCGTGGGCCTCGCGGCCATCCAGGTCGCCCACAAGGCCGGTGCCCGCGTCGTCGCCCTGACCCGTACCAACGCCAAGCGCCAGCAGCTCCTGGACGCCGGCGCCGACGAGGTCATCGCCACAGCTGAGGAGGACATTCCCGCCCGTGTGCGGGAACTGACCGGTGGCGAGGGAGCCCGCGTCATCTTCGACCCCGTCGGGGGAACGACCCTGGCCGAGCTGGTCACCGCCGCCGCCCACGAAGCGCACATCGTCCTCTACGGCGTACTCGACCGAACCCCCACGCCGCTCAACGTCGGTGAGGTCCTCTTCAAGCACCTCACCATCCGCGGCTTCGAGCTCTTCGAGATCACCACCGACGACGAGCGCCGCGCCGAGGCGGTCGCCTTCGTGGCCGACGGCCTCGCCAAGGGTGAGCTCACCCCCACCATCGACAAGACGTTCGCGCTGGAAGACATCGCCGAGGCCCATCGATACCTGGAGGCCGGCGGGCAGGTCGGCAAAATCGTCGTCACCGTCCCCACCAGCTGAACATCCGTTGTGAGCAGACGTCCGTCACCCACGAGGGCGCACTACGGCATCGCGACGGGGTTCCGTGCCGCCCGTGTCACCCACGATCGTGGGTGTGCGAGGCGGTAGATCATCCGGTGCCCACCTGGACGAACGCTCGGGCCGCGCCAGCCAACAAACCGGACCCCGGGGAATGCCGGTGTGTCTTTCCCCGGGGCGGCCGCCCCCTTGCGCTCACTCGTCGTCGGTGGCGTCCCTGCCACACAGGGGCCGCAGGCCGCCGGGCAGGTCGGGGAGCCGGAAGGAATACCCCGGGCAGACCGCCGACGTCCTGGAGCTCCTGGCCGCAGACGACAGGGGCACGGTGGAACAGGGGGACCCGAAGACGGAGGTGGCCAGGCAGTACTCCGGCACCCTGGGCAAGGTCGGGAACTGCCAGATCGGGGTCAGTGTCCATGCCGCGTCCGACACGGCGTCCTGCCCCTTGTCCTGGCGGCTGTTCCTGCCCGGCAGCTGGGACGGGGCCGAGGCGGCCGGCCGGCGGGCCCGTTGCCCGATCCCCGACGGTGAGCATCACCGGCCGAAGTGGCAGCTTGCCCTGGACATGCTCGACGAACTGGCCACCGCCGGGCTACGGCCCGCGGTGCTGGTCGCGGACGCCGGCTACGGGGCGAACGCCGGCTTCGCCGCGGCCTGGAAAACCGCGGCCTGGCCTACGCGCTGCAGGCCAAGGGCGAAATGACCGCCCACGCCGAGCCGGCCGTGCCGCACCAGCCGCACTACAGCGGGCGCGGACCGCATCCGATGCCCCGCTACCGCACCCGCCCGGTCAGCCTGCGTGAACACGTCCTGGCCGCAGGACGCGACACGGCAGTCACGGTCACCTGGCGCAAAGGCTCGAAAGCCGCCATGTCCGCCCGCTTCGTCTTCCTGCGTGTCCGCCTCACCGGCCGACGCCCGAAACCCGCCCCGGACGGTGTCATCGCACCGCGGTGGCTGATCGCCCAATGGCCCGAAGGGGAGAACGAGCCGGTCACGTACTGGATCTC
>NZ_JBHZDA010000034.1:54371-64219 GCF_042755665.1 Streptomyces sp. NPDC059142 | reverse complement strand
TTCCCGCGGGGCGGGGCCCGCGGGGGGCCCCAACGGGGTCTCGGCCGGAAACCTCCCGGTCGGCCCGCCGTTTCCGTACGGAACCGGCGGTGCGCGACGGGTACGGGACCGGCGGCGCGTACGCGCCGGGGGCGGCGCCGGTCAGTCGCCCGCCGGGGAGCGGGGCGCGCTGACCGTGGTGCGCGGCGGGCGCCGCTGCGAGGAGGTCCGGATGATCAGTTCGGTCGGTATCACCTGCTCGACCGGCCGGTCGGTCTCGATCCCCTCGATGGCGTCGATGAGGAGCTGGATGACGGCGGTGCCGATCCGGCGCGGCTTCAGCGAGAGCGTGGTGACGGGCGGTTCGGTGGAGGCGTACACCGTGGACTCGCTGCAGCAGACGATCAGCAGGTCCTCGGGGACCCGCAGCCCGTACCGCCGGGCGGCGGCGAGCAGATCGGTGCCGTTGGGGTCGAAGAGGCCGTAGACGGCGTCGGGGCGGTCCGGGCGGGCCAGCAGCCGGTCGGCGGCGACGGCCCCGGCGCACGGGTCGTGGGCCGGGTAGGACTCGTAGACCGGGTCCTGGCCGACGCGTTCGCACCAGCGCAGGTACGCCGTGGTGGAGAGCCGGGTGTAGGTGTCCGTGGTGGTGCCGGTGAGCAGCCCGATACGGCGGGCCCCGGCGTCGGCGAGATGGTCGAGCAGGTCGAGGACGGCCGCCTCGTGGTCGTTGTCGACCCAGGCGGTGACGGGGAGGGTGCCCGCAGGCCGGCCGTCGGAGACGACGGGGAGGCCCTGGCGGACGAGTTCGGCGACGACGGGGTCGTGGTCGGAGGGGTCGATGACCACCGTGCCGTCGAGGGCGACGTTCGCCCAGACGTCGTGGCGGGAGGTGGCGGGGAGGATGACGAGGGCGTAGCCGCGCGCGAGCGCGGCCGAGGTCGCGGCCCTGGCCATCTCGGCGAAGTAGGCGAACTCGGTGAAGGTGAAAGGTTCATCCCCGTACGTGGTCACGGTCAGGCCGATGAGCCCTGACTTACCGGTACGGAGGGTTCGGGCGGCGGCGGACGGCCGGTAGCCGAGGCGCTCCGCTACTTCTCGGACGTGGCTTCGGGTGGCGTCGGGTAAACGGCCCTTGCCGTTGAGCGCGTCGGAGACAGTCGTGATGGAGACACCGGCTGCGGCGGCGACGTCCCGGATGCCCGCCCGACTCTGCCGGCTTCCCCGTCGGCTTGTGTCCGTCCGGCTCACCTGGTGTTTCCCTGCTGCTGTCATGGCGAGCCGATAGTAGGGCTCGGGCGGGCGGTGTGGCCGGTCGCATATGCACCCGGCAGCAGGCACGTTTCTGCAAGCCAGATCAGGGTCAACCTCCTTGGAAGAAGAGGGAGTTAACCGTCACTGCCATGGTCTCCTGTGCAAGGAGCGGTCTGGACCTGTTGAGAGGCCCATGTTTCGAAGAGGTCTCAACTCACCTCTACGAGGGATGCGCGCCACGGCGCGAGCCACCGGCGCACGCCAGGGAGAGAAGTGCTCCCCCCATTTTTTCGCGACGCCCGCAGTACGCGACGGCCGTCCATCCTCATAGGGTGAGCAGGATTGACGGCGCGGGGACGGCCTGGACGGGCCGGACCGAGCGACCGACCGACGAACGGCCGAGGAGGACCCGCGGTGAGCGAGACGAGCCCCAAGCTGCGCGCCGAGCTGGACGGCGTCCCGACGTACAAGCCGGGCAAGCCGGCCGCGGCGGGCGGGCCCGTCGCGTACAAGCTGTCCTCCAACGAGAACCCCTACCCCCCGCTGCCCGGGGTGATGGAGCGGGCGATCTCGGCGGCCGGCGTCTTCAACCGCTACCCCGACATGGCCTGCACCGGGCTGATGAACGAGCTGGCCGACCGGTTCGGCGTGCCCGTCGCGCACCTGGCGACCGGCACCGGTTCCGTGGGCGTCGCCCAGCAGCTTCTCCAGGCCACCGCGGGCCCTGGCGACGAGGTCATCTACGCCTGGCGCTCCTTCGAGGCGTACCCGATCATCACACAGATCTCCGGGGCGACCTCTGTCCAGGTGCCGCTGACGGCGGGGGAGACGCACGATCTGGACGCGATGGCCGAGGCGATCACCGACCGGACCCGGCTGATCTTCGTCTGCAACCCGAACAACCCGACCGGCACGGTGGCACACCGGGCCGAGCTGGAACGATTCCTCGACCGGGTGCCGGGCGATGTGCTGGTGGTGCTGGACGAGGCGTACCGCGAGTTCATCCGGGACGCGTCCGTACCGGACGGGATCGAGCTGTACCGCGACCGCCCGAACGTGGCCGTGCTGCGCACCTTCTCCAAGGCGTACGGGCTCGCGGGACTGCGGATCGGGTTCGCCGTCGCGCACGAGCCGGTCGCCGCCGCGCTGCGGAAGACGGCGGTCCCCTTCGGTGTGAGCCAGATCGCACAGGAGGCGGCGATCGCCTCGCTCCGCGCCGAGGACGAACTGCTGGGGCGCGTGGGCTCGCTGGTCGCCGAGCGCGAGCGGGTGTACGGGGGCCTGGCCGGCCAGGGGTGGACCGTGCCGGTGTCGCAGGCCAACTTCGTCTGGCTGCGGCTGGGGGAGCGCACGCTGGAGTTCGCGGCGGCGTGCGAGGCGGCGGGTGTGGTCGTACGGCCCTTCGCGGGCGAGGGGGTCCGGGTCACGATCGGCGAGCACGAGGCCAACGACCTCTTCCTCCAGGCCGCGGCGGCCTTCCGCAAGGAGCTGTAGGGGGCCGAGGCGTCGATTCGTACGTCCGTTCCAGGGGTGGCCTCGCGGGGTCACCCCTGACGCATGTCCGGACCCGGTGCCGGAGCCGGGTCGCGTGGCTCCGTTCCGGGGGTGCGCGGCCCGGTTCCGGGGGGTGTGCCGGTGAGGGACCCCCCCGCGAAGATCCGGAAGGCTTGTGCGACATAATGCTTGTGAATGTGAACGCGTTCACAAGCTAGTCCGGTTCCAGGTGTTACGACCGGGTCAAACCCGGCGTTACGCCCTCAGTCGCAGGGACAGGCTTGATGTAAGGAGAGAAGACGTGGATCTCGCTCTGGCGCCGGAGACCCTGGCGCGCTGGCAGTTCGGCATCACGACCGTCTACCACTTCCTCTTCGTCCCCCTGACGATCTCGCTCGCCGCGCTGACCGCCGGGCTGCAGACCGCGTGGGTCCGCACGGAGAACCCGAAGTACCTCAGGGCCACCAAGTTCTGGGGCAAGCTCTTTCTGATCAACATCGCGATGGGTGTGGTCACCGGCATCGTGCAGGAGTTCCAGTTCGGGATGAACTGGTCCGACTACTCGCGCTTCGTCGGTGATGTCTTCGGCGCCCCGCTCGCCTTCGAGGCGCTGATCGCCTTCTTCTTCGAGTCCACCTTCATCGGGCTGTGGATCTTCGGCTGGGACAAGCTGCCGAAGAAGATCCATCTGGCCTGCATGTGGATGGTCTCGATCGGCACGATCCTCTCCGCGTACTTCATCCTGGCGGCCAACTCCTGGATGCAGCACCCGGTGGGCTACCGCATCAACAAGGAAGCGGGACGGGCCGAGCTCACCGACTTCTGGCGGGTGCTCACCCAGGACACCGCGCTCACCCAGTTCTTCCACACCCTGACCGCCGCCTTCCTCGTCGGTGGCGCCTTCATGGTCGGCATCGCGGCCTTCCACCTCCTGCGCAAGAAGCACATCCCCGTGATGCGCACCTCGCTGCGCCTCGGCCTGATCACCGTTGTCGTCGCGGGCCTGCTCACCGCCGTCAGCGGCGACACCCTCGGCAAGGTCATGTTCAAGCAGCAGCCGATGAAGATGGCCGCCGCCGAGGCCCTGTGGGACGGCGAGGGGCCCGCACCGTTCTCCGTGTTCGCCTACGGAGACGTCGACAAGGGCCACAACGACGTCGCCATCGAGATCCCCGGCCTTCTCTCCTTCCTCGCCAACAACGACTTCAGCTCCCACGTCCCCGGCATCAACGACGTGAACAAGGCCGAACAGGAGAAGTACGGCCCCGGCGACTACCGGCCGAACATCCCCGTCGCCTACTGGTCCTTCCGCTGGATGATCGGCTTCGGCATGGCGTCCTTCGGCATCGGCCTGCTCGGGCTCTGGCTCACCCGCAAGAAGTTCCTGCTGCCGCCCGCCCTGCGGACCGGCGAGGACGAAGTCCCGAACCTCGTCCTCTTCCGTACCAAGGCGCTCAGCCCCAAGTTCGCCCGGTGGTACTGGATCACCGCCCTCTGGACGCTGCTCTTCCCGCTGATCGCCAACTCCTGGGGCTGGATCTTCACCGAGACGGGCCGCCAGCCCTGGGTGGTGTACGGAGTGCTGCGCACCGCCGACGCCGTCTCCCCCGGTGTCTCCCAGGGCGAGGTGATCGCCTCGATGATCGTCTTCACCCTGCTCTACGCGGCGCTGGCCGTCGTCGAGGTCAAGCTGCTCGTGAAGTACGTGAAGGCCGGACCGCCGGAGCTGACCGAGGACGACCTCAACCCGCCCACCAAGATCGGCGGCGACCATGCGGACGCCGACCGGCCGATGGCCTTCTCGTACTGAGGAGTTGAGGAGCTATGCACCTTCACGACGTCTGGTTCGTGCTGATCGCCGTCCTCTGGACCGGCTACTTCTTCCTCGAAGGGTTCGACTTCGGCATCGGGGTCCTGACCAAGCTGCTGGCCCGCGACCGCAAGGAGCGCCGGGTCCTCATCAACACCATCGGACCCGTCTGGGACGGCAACGAGGTCTGGCTGCTGAGCGCCGCCGGAGCCACCTTCGCGGCCTTCCCCGACTGGTACGCCACGCTCTTCTCCGGCTTCTACCTGCCGTTCCTGCTCATCCTCGTCTGCCTGATCCTGCGCGGGGTCGCCTTCGAGTACCGCTCCAAGCGGCCTGAGGAGAAGTGGCAGCGCAACTGGGAGCACACCATCTTCTGGACCTCCCTGATCCCCTCCCTCATGTGGGGCTTCGTCTTCGGCAACATCGTGCACGGAGTGAAGATCGACGCCGACATGGAGTACGCGGGCAACCTGGCGGATCTGCTGACCCCGTACGCCCTGCTCGGCGCGCTGGTGACGCTGGCCCTCTTCACCTTCCACGGCGCGGTGTTCGCCGCGCTCAAGACGGTGGGGGACATCCGCGTCAGGGCCCGGCGGACGGCGCTCGTCCTCGGGGCCGTCACCGCCGTGCTGGCCCTCGGCTTCCTGGCCTGGACCCAGGCCGACAACGGTGACGGGGCGAGCCTGGTCGCGGCGATCGTCGCCGTGGCCGCGCTGCTGGTCGCGATCGGGGCGGTCGCGGCGGGACGGGAGGGCTGGTCCTTCGTCTTCTCCGGGGTGACCGTCGTCGCGGTGGTCGCGATGCTCTTCCTGACACTGTTCCCGAACGTCATGCCCTCCTCGCTGAACGAGGCGTGGAACCTGACGGTGACGAACGCCTCCTCCACCCCGTACACCCTGACGATCATGACCTGGTGCGCGGGGATCGCGACCCCTGTCGTGCTGCTCTACCAGGGCTGGACGTACTGGGTGTTCCGCAAGCGGATCGGCACGCAGCACATCGCGTAGCGGGTCCGGACGCGGCAGTACTCGTAGGTCGTCAGCGGTAGGAAGGGGTGTTTCACGTGAAACCAATCGATCCACGTCTGCTCCGGTACGCCCGCGCCACCCGTCTCTTCCTGGTGGCCGTGGTGGCGCTCGGGGTGACGGGAGCGGCGCTGGTGATCGCCCAGGCGATGCTGATCGCCGAAATGGTGGTCGGCGCGTTCCAGCGTGGGTACGACGGCTCCGACCTGCGTACTCCCCTGCTGCTGCTCGCCGCGGTCGCCGTCGGACGCGGCCTGGTCTCCTGGCTGACGGAGCTGGCCGCGCACCGGGCGAGCGCGGCGGTCAAGTCCGAACTGCGCGGACGGCTGCTGGAACGGGCGGCCGAGCTGGGACCCGGCCGGCTCGGCGGCCGGCACACCGGTTCGCTGGTCGCGCTGGCGACGCGGGGGATCGACGCGCTGGACGACTACTTCGCCCGCTATCTGCCGCAGCTCGGACTCGCGGTGGTGGTGCCCGTAGCCGTGCTCGCCCGGATCGTCACCGAGGACTGGATCTCGGCCGCGGTCATCGTGGTGACCCTGCCGCTCATCCCGATGTTCATGATCCTTATCGGCTGGGCCACCCAGTCCAGGATGGACCGGCAGTGGCGGCTGCTGTCCAGGCTGTCCGGTCACTTCCTGGACGTGGTCGCCGGGCTGCCGACCCTCAAGGTCTTCGGCCGGGCCAAGGCGCAGGCCGAGGCGATCCGTACGATCACCTCCGAGTACCGCCAGGCCACGCTGCGCACCCTGCGGATCGCCTTCCTGTCTTCGTTCGCGCTGGAACTCCTCTCGACGCTGTCGGTGGCGCTCGTCGCCGTCTCCATCGGAATGCGGCTGGTCCACGGGGACCTCGACCTCTACACCGGGCTGGTCGTCCTCGTGCTCGCGCCCGAGGCGTATCTGCCGATCCGGCAGGTCGGGGCGCAGTACCACGCGGCGGCCGAGGGTCTCTCCGCCGCCGAGGAGATCTTCGCGGTCCTGGAGACGGAGCCCCCGGTACGCGGCACCGGCGCGGTGCCGGCCACGCCCCGGCTGGAGCTGGAGGGGGTGACGGTCCGCCACGAGGGACGTACGGAGCCCTCGCTGGACGCGGTCACCCTGACGGTCGAGCCGGGGGAGACCGTCGCCCTGGTCGGCCCGAGCGGCGTCGGCAAGACCACGCTGCTCCACACGGTGCTCGGCTTCGCCGTACCGGACGAGGGCCGGGTACGGATCGACGGCCGGGACCTCGCCACCCTCGACCCGGAGCGCTGGCACCGGACCATCGCCTGGGTCCCCCAGCAGCCGTACCTCTTCGCCGGGACCATCGCCGAGAACGTACGGCTGGCCCGCCCCGACGCGGACGCCACGGCCCTGGACACCGCGCTGCGCGAGGCGGGCGCGTACGACTTCGTGACGGCGCTCCCCGACGGTACGCAGACCGTGCTCGGCGAGGACGGCGCCGGGCTCTCCGCGGGCCAGCGCCAACGGCTCGCGCTGGCCCGCGCCTTCCTCGCCGACCGGCCGCTGCTGCTCCTGGACGAGCCCACCGCGGCGCTCGACGGGGAGACGGAGGCGGGCATCGTCGAGGCGGTACGGCGGCTGGCGGTGGGCCGTACGGTCCTGCTGGTCGTCCACCGGCCGGCGCTGCTCGCGGTGGCGGACCGGGTGATCGAGCTGCCGGAGCGGCCGGCAGGCGCGCGCCCGGACGCGTTCGACCGTACGGGAACGGTGGCGCAGGTGCGCGCGGGAACGGCGGGGCTCGCAGCGCAGGCGCAGGCGCAGGCGGGGACGGCGGTGGGGACGGCCACCCTGATCACCGTCGCCGACCCGGAGAACGGTGAGGGCACCGCCGGCAGCGGCGCGGTCCCGGCACCCCGGAGCCCGCTCGCGCGGATGCGGGACGCCGCGGGAACGCTGCGCGGACGGTTCGCCCTCGCCCTGGTCCTCGGGAGCTGCGCCCTGGGCTCGGCCGTCGGCCTCATGGCCGTCTCCGGCTGGCTCATCTCGCGCGCCTCCGAGCAGCCCCCGGTGCTCTATCTGATGATCGCGGTCACCGCGACCCGCGCCTTCGGTATCGGCCGGGCCGTGTTCCGGTACGCCGAGCGGCTCGTCTCGCACGACGCCGTGCTCCGGATGCTCGCGGACCTCAGGGTCTCCGTGTACCGGAGGCTGGAGCGCGTCGCGCCCGCCGGGCTGCGCACGGCACGGCGCGGGGATCTGCTCTCCCGGCTCGTCGCGGACGTGGACGAACTCCAGGACTACTGGCTCCGCTGGCTGCTCCCGGCCGGCACCGCGCTGCTCGTCTCCGCGGGCGCCGTCGGCTTCACCGCCTGGCTGCTCCCCGAGGCGGGCGCCGCGCTGGCCGTCGGACTGCTGGCCGCCGGGGTGGGCGTACCGCTGCTGAGCGGTGTGTGCGCCCGCCATACCGAGCGCCACCTCGCACCGGCGCGCGGAGTGCTGGCCACCCGCGTCGTCGACCTGCTCAGGGGCACCGCGGAGCTGACCGTGGCGGGCGCGCTGCGCGACCGGCTGCGCCGGGTACGGGCGGCCGACGACACGCTCACGTCGATCGCCTCGCGCAGCGCCGGTGCCCAGGCGCTGGGCGCCGGGCTCACCGCGCTGATCTGCGGCCTGACCGTGGCCGTCGCCGCGTTCCTGGGGGTGCAGGCCGTGCACGCGGGACGGCTCGCGGGCATCGAACTGGCCGTGATCGTGCTGACCCCGCTCGCCGCGTTCGAGGCCGTCAGCGGGCTGCCGCTCGCCGTGCTCCACCGGCAGCGGGCCCGCCGCAGCGCCGAGCGGGTGTGCGAGGTGCTGGACACGCCCGTTCCCGTACAGGAGCCGGAACGGCCCGCCCCCGCACCCGCGTCGCCGTTCCCGCTGGAGGCGCGCGGGCTGTCCGCGCGCCACACGGGTCAGCACCGGGACGCGCTCACGGGCTTCGACCTGACGCTGACCGCCGGGAAGCGCGTCGCGGTCGTCGGCCCCTCGGGCTCGGGCAAGACCACGCTCGCCCAGGTGCTGCTGCGCTTCCTGGACGCCGACGGGGGGAGCTGCCGCCTCGGCGGTACGGATCTGGCGGCGCTCGACGGCGACACCGTACGGCGCCTCGTCGGGCTCTGCGCCCAGGACGCCCACCTCTTCGACAGCTCCGTACGCGAGAACCTGCGGCTCGCCCGTACCGACGCCGACGAGGACGCGCTGCGTGACGCGTTGCGCCGGGCGCGGGTGCTCGACTGGGTCGACGCGCTGCCCGACGGGCTCGACACCCTCGTCGGCGAGCACGGAGCCCGGCTCTCCGGCGGCCAGCGTCAGCGGCTCGCGCTGGCCCGCGCGCTCCTCGCGGACTTCCCCGTGCTGATCCTGGACGAGCCCGCCGAACACCTCGACCTGGCGACCGCCGACGCGCTGACCGCCGATCTGCTGGCGGCGACCGAGGGGCGCACGACGCTGCTCATCACCCATCGGCTGCGGGGCGTGGACGCCGTCGACGAGGTGATCGTGCTCGACGAGGGACGCACCGTACAGCGCGGTCCGTACGGTGAACTCGCCGCTGCCGAGGGGCCGCTGCGGCGGATGCTGGAGAGGGAACGGGCCGGCGATCTGCTCGGCGCGGCGGCCACGGAACCCGCCGCCGTCCTCACGCGGCGCTGAATCCGACTTTCGGTGTGAAATAGCCCTTACTACTCTCGGACGCATGGAAGAGCCCGAGCCTCCGGACCCGCTGGATCCCCTCGATCCCCTGGAAGCCGCCGGTCTCGCGGCCGGCAGCCTGGAAGGTCTCTCCGCCGAGACCGCCGCGCGGATCCCCCAGCTCCTGGAGGCGATGTGCTCCGTCGGCGCGGGGCGCGGGCTGCATGCCACGCTCGACCGGATCTGCGCGACCGCCGCAGAACTCGTCGGCGCCCGGTACGCCGCGATCGGTGTCGTCGACGAACAGGGCGAGGGCCTCTCCGACTTCGTCACGTACGGGGTGGACGAGGCCACCGCCCGCCGGATCGGGCACCGCCCGGACGGGCGCACCGGACTCCTCGGCGCGCTGGTCCGGAGCCCCGGACCGATCCGGCTCGCGGATCTGACGGCCGACCCGCGCGCGGCCGGATTCCCGCCGGGGCACCCTCCGATGCGTACCTTCCTCGGCGTCCCGGTCCCGGGCCAGGGACCGGGCGAGATCGTCGGCAACTTCTACCTCGCCGACAGGACCGGCGGCGCACCCTCCGAGACAGCCGCCCCGGGGCCCGCCCCCCGGCCCCCGGGGGGGGGGGGGGGGGGGGAGAGACACGGCCCCCCGCGGGGGGGCGG
>NZ_JBHZDA010000034.1:0-54361 GCF_042755665.1 Streptomyces sp. NPDC059142 | reverse complement strand
CCGCCCCCCAGCCCGGGGGGCCCCCCCCCGTCCCCCCCCCCCGGGGGCCCGCCGGGGGCCCGGGGGGCGGGGGCCGTGGAGTTCAGCGACCAGGACCTCCGGATGGTGCGCGTCCTGGCCACCGAGGCGGGCATCGCCATCGGCAACGCCCGGCTGTACGAGGCGGCCCGGCAGCGCGAACGGTGGATCGACGGCTCGGTCGCCGTCACCACCGCGCTCCTCTCCGGGGGCTCCATCGGGGACGCGCTCACCGTCGTCGCGGAACAGGCGCGCCGCCTCTCGGGCTCGGCGATGGCCTCGGTGATGCTCCGTACGCCGGGCGGTGAACTGGAGATCGTCGCGGTCTCCGCCGACCATCCCCGCGTCACCACCGGCTATCTCATCCCGGCAGAGAGCCCCGCCGCCGCGGCCCTCCTCGCGGGCGAGGACGTCCTCGTGGAGGACGCCCGCACCGACCCGCGGGTGATCACCGAGATGGCCTCGCTGTACGGCCCGATCATGCTGCTGCCGCTGCGCACCGACGGCCGGGTGCTCGGCGCGCTCGTCATGCCGCGCGAGCGGGGGGCGCGCGCTTTCGGCGACCGGGAGCGCACGCTGGCGGGCCAGTTCGCCTCGCAGGCCGCGCTGGCGCTGATGATGGCGGGCGCGCAGCACGACCGGGAGCGGCTGGCCGTCCTGGAGGACCGCGACCGGATCGCCCGCGACCTCCACGACCTGGTGATCCAGCGGCTGCACGCCACCGGGATGATGCTGGAGAGCGCCCAGCGCGGCACGGTCGCACCCGAGGTCCACCAGGGCATCGACAAGGCCGTCGAGGCGCTGGACGTGACGATCCAGGAGATCCGGGCGGCCATCTTCGCGCTCCAGCAGGGCCCGGCGGAGGCCCCGTCGGGGGTACGGACGCGGGTCCTGCGGGAGATCAACATGGCGGCGGTGCCGCTGGGCTTCACCCCCACGTACCGCTTCGTCGGCCCGGTCGACGCCGCCGTGGGCGAGCCGTACGGCAAGAATCTGATCGCCGCGCTCCGGGAGGCCCTGTCCAACGCCTTCCGGCACGCGCACGCGTCCCGTATCGAGGTGGTGGTGGACGCGACGGGACGGCTCGCCGACGGCCGCAGGGCGGTCCGGCTGACGGTCGCGGACGACGGGGTGGGCATCCCGGCCGGCGGCCGGCGCAGCGGGCTGCGCAACCTCCGGCGGCGGGCCGAGTCGCTGGGCGGGTCGAGCTGGTCCGAGCCGGGGCTCGGCGGCGGGGAGGGAGAGGCGGGGGGCGCCCGGGGGGCGACGGTGATCTGGGAGGTGCCGCTGTGAACGCCGACCGCCCGGTGGGGCTCTACAGGCGGTCCAGGATCTCCTCTATGACGATCGCCACGCCGTCCTCGTTGTTGGTGAGGGTACGGCCGGACGCGGCGGCCAGGACGTCCGGGTGGGCGTTGCCCATCGCGTACGACGTGCCCGCCCAGGTCAGCATCTCCAGGTCGTTGGGCATGTCCCCGAAGGCGACGACCTCGTCGGAGGAGATGGAGCGTTCGGCGCAGCAGAGGGCGAGCGTGCTGGCCTTGCTCACCCCGAGGCCGCTGATCTCCAGAAGAGCGGTGGGGCTGGAGCGGGTGAGGGTCGCGCGGTCGCCCGCCACCGTACGGGCCAGGGCGAGGAAGCCGTCCGGAGTCAGCTCGGGGTGGTGGGCGAGCAGCTTCAGTACGGGGGCCTGGGCGCCGTCGTCCGTCTCCGCGGCCACCTCGGCGCGCAGGAGCTTCTCGGCGGTGGCGATGGTCGCGCCCGGGTCCTGCGCGAAGGCCGGATAGGCCGGCTCGTAGTTGATGCCGGTGGTCTGCTCGACCGCGAAGGTCGTCCTGGGGGCGGCGGCGCGCAGGGCCTCCACGACGTCCAGGGCGACGGGCCGGTCCAGCGGGCGGGCCGTGAGCAGCCTGCCGCCGGAGTGCAGATCGACCACCGCGGCGCCGTTGGCGCAGATCGCCATGCCGTGGCCGTGCACATGGGCGCTGACCACATCCATCCAGCGGGCGGGCCGGCCGGTGACGAAGAAGACCTCGATACCGGCCTCCTCGGCGCGTTCGAGCGCGGCGATCGTACGGTCCGAGACGGACTTGTCGTCGTGCAGCAGCGTGCCGTCCAGATCCGTGGCGATCAGCCGGGGCCGGGCGGGGAGCGGGGAGGCGTCGGGGGCGGGGGCAGATCCACGGGGCGAGGTCACGGGGCCATTCTCCCGTACGGCGGCGCACGGGCGGGCGGAGGGGCGCACGTTTGAGCCGTCCGCCGGTGTGCGCGCGTATGCGCGGGGTCCGCCGTACCTCTCCGTGGGTAGTGGGTGGTGGGCGGCGGGTAGCCGGTACGCGTGGGGCGCGGGCCCGCAGGCAGGTGCGGGTATCCGCCGGGTCGCCCGGTACCCGTATCGTCGCCGATATGCGTCTGAGTACCGTGATCCTCCCCGTCCGTCGCTGGCACGACGGTGGCCGTGACGAGTGGCTGCGCGCCGAGCGGCTGGGCTTCCACACCGCGTACACCTACGACCACCTGTCCTGGCGGACCTTCCGCGACGGCCCGTGGTTCGGGGCGGTCCCGACCCTGACGGCCGCGGCCGCCGCGACCGAGCGGATCCGTCTCGGGACGCTCGTGACCTCGCCGAACTTCCGTCATCCGGTGACGCTCGCCAAGGATCTGCTCACGCTCGACGATGTGGCGGACGGCCGGATCACGCTGGGGATCGGCGCGGGCGGCAAGGGGTTCGACGCCACGGCGCTGGGCCAGGAGGCGTGGTCGCCCCGGGAGCGGGCCGACCGGTTCGCCGAGTTCGTGCCGCTGCTCGACCGGCTGCTGACCGAGAAGTCGGTGACGTACGAGGGGACGTTCTACTCGGCGGGCGAGGCCCGGTCCATCCCGGGGTGTGTGCAGTGGCCCCGGGTGCCGTTCGCGGTGGCGGCGACCGGGCCGCGCGGGCTGCGGCTCGCCGCCCGGCATGGTCAGGCGTGGGTGACGACGGGAGATCCGAAGCTGTTCGAGACGGGGACGCCCGAGGAGTCGCGGGCGGCGATCAGCGGGCAGATCGACCGGCTCGGCGAGGCGTGCGAGGAGATCGGGCGGAAGGTGATGGAGGTGGAGAAGATCCTCCTGACGGGCTTCACACCGGACCGGAACGGGCCGATGGAGTCGCTGGACGCGTTCGTGGACTTCGCGGGCCGCCACTTCGAGCTGGGGATCACGGAGATCGCGGTGCACGCGCCCATCCCGGACTCGGACTTCGCCGCCGACCAGCGGGTCTTCGAGCGGATCGCCACGGAGGCGCTCGCTCAGCTCCGTCCGTGACGCGTCAGCCGGGGAAGCGCAGGTAGCGCGGGGGTACGGCGTCGGTGAGCCAGACGCCGTTCGCGCTGACGTGGAAGACCAGGCCGGCCCGGTGCATCGCCCCCGCGTCCACCGACAGCACGACGGGCCGGCCGCGCCGGGCCCCCACGTGGGTCGCGGTCGCGCGGTCCGGCGAGAGATGCACATGGTGCCGGGCCATGGGGCGCAGCCCTTCGGCCCGGATCGCGTCCAGGGACCGGGCCACGGTGCCGTGGTAGAGGTACGGGGGCGGCTCCGCGGACGCCAGCTCCAGGTCCACGGCGACGGTGTGGCCCTGGTTGGCCCGTATCCGGTCCCGCTCGCCGTCCAGCGTGAAACGGCGCTTGTCGTTGACGGCGACCACATGGTCGAGTTCGGCGCGGCTGATCCGGAAGCCGTGGTCACGGGCGGCTCGGAGCAGTTCGCCGACCGTCACCCAGCCGTTCGGGTCGAGGGTGAGCCCGATCCGCTCGGGCTGGTGGCGCAGGTGCCGGGAGAGGTACTTCGACACCTTCACGGTGCGTCGCTCGTCGGGCGGGCGGGAGGCGGCGGATGGCCTCAGGACCTCGGATGTCCTCAGGACCTCGGGCGGCCTCAGGACCTCGGGCGGGCGGGAGCCGTCGGGTGCTCCGGGGCGGGTGGGTCGGTCGGGCTCTCTGTGCATCCGGTCAGCGTGCCGGGGGACGGCGGAGTGGCGCCACCGGATTTTCAAGTTGTGGTGGCACAGAGGTTTGATCCACAGTCAACTTGACTTATCCACAGGCTAGATGGCGAATCTGTGGACAAGCGCTGAGGCTTTTCACGTCATGTGGCCAAAATGCCGCTCCTGTCTGTGCGTTGCGGTGTGGACAGCCAAGTCGTCTGCCTGGCCGTCCCGTTGTCGCAAGCGCCGTCCCCGGAGTTCACAGCGGCGGCTCCACCCGGGCGACGGCACGGCGCGCCCGTGAGGCGATCCGCGCCAGGATCCGCGCGCCGCGCGCCTCCGGGGTGACCGACACGACGGCCTCGTCGCGGGCGACGGCGCGCAGCACGGCGTCCGCGACCTTCTCGGGCGGGTAGCCGCGCATCCCGTACAGCCGGGCCGTCTTCTCCCGCAGACGGGCCTCCTCGGCGGCGGGGACACCGGTGAAGTGCGCGGTGGAGGCGATCCCGGTGTGGACGAACCCGGGGCAGATCGCGGACACCCCGATGGAGCGGTCCGCCAGTTCGGCACGCAGACACTCGCTGAGCATCAGGACGGCCGCCTTGGACGTGGCGTACGCGCTCAGCGCGCGGGAGGGCTGATAGGCGGCGGCGGACGCGATGTTGACGATGTGGCCGCCCTGTCCGCGGTCCGCCATCTGCCGGCCGAAGAGGCGGCAGCCATGGATCACCCCCCACAGATTGGTGTCCAGGACGTCCTTCCACTCCTCTGCCGTCGTGTCGAGGAAGGCTCCCGACAGCCCGATGCCCGCGTTGTTGACCAGGATGTCGACCGTGCCGTACTCCGCCGCGACCTTCTCGGCCAGCCGTTCCATGGCCGGACCCCCGCCGACGTCGACGGTCTCGCTCCAGGCGTCCGGGGCACCGATCTGCCGGGCCAGCTCGGCGGTCCGGGCCGCGCCGTCCCCGTCCCGGTCCACCGCCACGACCCGGGCGCCCGCCTCGGCGAACGCGAAGGCCACCGCCCGGCCGATACCGCCGGCCGCGCCCGTCACCAGGACGAGCCGGCCGCCGAAACGCTCGCCGTACGGGCCGCGCGGCGCCCCGGCCGCGGCCCGCGGTCCGCCGTCCTCCCGCGCGAGGACGAAGTCACCGATCCAAGCGGCCAGCAGGTCGGGACGGGTACGGGGCACCCAGTGTCCGGCGGGCAGCGAGCGCCGTACGAGCCCCGGCGCCCACCGCTCCAGATCGTCGTACAGCCGCTCGGAGAGGAAGGCGTCCCCGGTCGGTGTGATGAGCTGGACCGGCGCGTGCGCGAAGGCGTCCGTACGCGGCCGGCGCAGCCGCGCCCGGACGTTGTCCCGGTAGAGCCAGACCCCGTGCGCGGCGTCCCGCGGCAGCGAGGGCGCCGGATAGCTCTCCCCGGACAGCCCCTCGATCCGCCGGACGACCCCCGGCCACCGTCTGCCGAGCGGCCCGCGCCAGGCCAGCTCGGGCAGGGCGGGGGTGTGCAGCGCGTAGACGTACCAGGACTTGGCGCTCTGGCCGAGGAGCTGCCCCACCCGGCGCGGGGTGGGGTGCACGGCCCGCTCCCTGAACCAGTGCCCGAGATGGTCCAGGGAAGGGCCCGACACCGAGGTGAACGAGGCGATCCGGCCCTCGGTCCTGGCCACGGTGACGAACTCCCAGGACTGCACGGACCCCCAGTCGTGGCCCACGAGATGGACCGGCCGGTCCGGGCTCACCGCCTCCGCGACCGCCAGGAAGTCGTCCGTCAGCTTCTCCAGGGTGAAGCCGCCGCGGAGCGGGACCGGCGCCGTGGACCCGCCGTGCCCCCGGACGTCGTACAGCACCACGTGGAAGCGGTCCGCGAGCCGTCGGGCCACCTCCGACCAGACCTCCTTGCTGTCCGGGTAGCCGTGCACGAACAGCACCGTCGGCCGGGCGGGATCGCCCAGCTCGGCGACGCACAGGTCGACCCCTCCGGCGCGCACCCAGCGCTCGCGGTACCCGTCCCCCGCCCGGTCGTCGTCGTTCATACGGCCTCCTCCGCGCACGCGTACGCCGACTGCCGGACCTCGTGGATCGCCACCCTGCCGCCCCCTTCGTCCCGTGCGCGCCGCGTGTGCGCTCCGTATCCGTACCGTGACAGTGAAGAATGTCGCAACGGCCGACGGCCACGTCAAGTGATCCGTTCTCCCTGTGGACAACCGGGCCCGGGCCGCGGGCCAGCCCCCGGCTCGCGCCACCACCCCGGGCCCGCGGGCCCGCCGCCGGTCCCCGGCCCCCGGCTCGCGCCACCGGCCCGGCCCTCGCCCGCCCCGGAGACACCCCTCGCGGGCCACGCCCCGCCACCGCCGCTTCCCGTCATCCTCGGGGAGGCCCCTACGGGTCCCGTACGACTGGAGACGGACACGGATACAGGCGCCAGGTCTGACGTCCTCTGTGGCCCGCACCACTACCTTCGAATCGTGACGACTGTGATCGCGACCGAAAGCCTGAGCATGCGGTACCCCCGGGTGACCGCACTCGACCGGCTCTCCCTGGACATCGGGCCCGGTGTGACCGGCCTGGTGGGTGCCAACGGGGCCGGCAAATCCACCATGATCAAGATTCTGCTCGGCCTGTCCCGTGCGACGGAGGGCCGGGCCACCGTGCTCGGGCTCGACGTCGCGACCAGCGGCAGTGCCATCCGCGAGCAGGTCGGGTACATGCCCGAACACGACTGCCTGCCGCCGGACGTCTCGGCCACCGAGTTCGTCGTCCACATGGCGCGCATGTCCGGGCTGCCCCCGACCGCGGCCCGGGAGCGGACCGCCGACACCCTGCGCCATGTCGGCCTCTACGAAGAGCGCTACCGTCCCATCGGCGGCTACTCCACCGGTATGAAGCAGCGCGTCAAGCTCGCGCAGGCGCTGGTCCACGATCCGAAGCTCGTCCTTCTCGACGAGCCGACCAACGGCCTCGACCCGGTCGGCCGCGACGAGATGCTGGGCCTGATCCGCCGGGTCCACACCGACTTCGGCATCTCCGTCCTGGTCACCTCGCACCTCCTGGGCGAGCTCGAACGCACCTGTGACCATGTCGTCGTCATCGACGGCGGGCGGCTGCTGCGCTCCAGCTCCACCAGCGACTTCACCCAGATCACCACGACCCTCGCGGTCGAGGTCACCGACACGGACACCCACCCCGACGGGACGGGCGCACTGCGCGACTCCCTCTCCGCCGCCGGGGTCACGCTCCACTCGGGCACGGAGGAGGGGCTGCCGGGCGCGGGCCACATCCTGCTGATCGAGGCCACGGGCGAGGAGACGTACGACATCGTCCGCGACACCGTCGCCGGGCTCGGTCTCGGCCTCGTACGGATGGAACAGCGCCGCCACCACATCGCGGAGGTCTTCCGGCCGCGGCCCGCCGCCGAGTCGGAACAGGGCCCGGCCGCCCAGGGCCAGGACCAGGGCGCGGACCAGGCGGCCTACGCACTGCAGAAGGGAGGCGCCCGCGATGAGCGCTGAGACCGACGCCCTCACCGGTGCCCACAGCGGCACCGAGACCGGCGCCAGCCGGATCCACAACATCGGATACCGCGCGTACGAAGGTCCCCGGCTCGGCCGCGCCTACGCCCGCCGCTCCCTCTTCACGCAGTCCCTGCGCGGCGCGTACGGACTCGGCCGGTCCGCCAAATCCAAGGTCCTGCCGATGATCCTCCTCGCGGTGATGTGCCTGCCCGCGGCGATCGTCGTGGCGGTCGCCGTGGCGACGGACCTCAAGAGCCTGCCCATGGACTACACGCGCTACGCGATCTTCACCCAGGCTGTCATCGGCCTCTACCTCGCCGCGCAGGCGCCCCAGTCCGTCTCCCGCGATCTGCGCTTCAAGTCCATTCCGCTCTACTTCTCGCGCCCCATCGAACGCGGCGACTACGTCCTCGCGAAGTTCGGCGCGATGGCTTCCGCCCTGCTGATCCTCACCGGCGTGCCGCTTCTCATCCTCTACATCGGCTCCCTGCTCGCCTCGATGGACTTCGTCGAGCAGACCAAGGGGTTCGGCCAGGGGCTCGTGTCGGTGACGGTGCTCTCCCTCCTCTTCGGCGGACTCGGCCTCGTGGTGGCCGCGCTCACGCCGCGCCGCGGATTCGGTGTCGCGGGGGTGATCGCGACCCTGACGATCTCCTACGGGGCCGTCTCCGTCCTCCAGGCGATCGCCCTGTCCACGGACCGAATGGGCGCCGTGCAGTGGATCGGCCTGTTCTCACCCATCACGCTCATCGACGGTCTGCAGACCGCGTTCCTCGGCGCCACGTCGTCCTTCCCCGGGGGCGCGGGCCCCGAGGCCGGGGTCGGCGTGGTCTATCTGCTGGCCGTACTGGCGCTCATCTCCGGCTCGTACGCCGTCCTCATGAGCCGTTACCGGAAGGTCGGGCTGTGACCACCATCAACATCGAGCACACCTCGCGCTGGTTCGGGAACGTGGTCGCCGTCAACGACGTGACCATGACCATCGGCCCCGGTGTGACCGGCCTGCTCGGCCCCAACGGCGCGGGCAAGTCCACCCTCATCAACATGATGGCGGGCTTCCTCGCCCCCTCCACGGGCACCGTCACCCTCGACGGCGAGAAGATCTGGCGCAACGAGTCCGTCTACCGCCAGATCGGCATCGTGCCGGAGCGGGAGGGGATGTACGACTTCCTCACCGGCCTCGAATTCGTCGTCGCCAACGCCGAACTGCACGGCCTGGGCGCCAAGGAGGCCCGCGCCGCGCTCGCCACGGTCGAGATGGAGTACGCGCAGGACCGCAGGATCGGGACGTACAGCAAGGGCATGCGCCAGCGCGTGAAGATGGCGTCCGCGCTGGTCCACGACCCGTCGGTGCTGCTCCTCGACGAGCCGTTCAACGGGATGGACCCGCGCCAGCGCATGCAGCTCATGGAGCTGCTGCGGCGGATGGGCGCCACGGGCCGCACGGTCCTGTTCTCCTCGCACATCCTGGAGGAGGTCGAACAGCTCGCCTCGCACATCGAGGTGATCGTGGCCGGGCGGCACGCCGCCTCCGGCGACTTCCGCAAGATCCGCAGGCTGATGACCGACCGGCCGCACCGCTATCTCGTACGGTCCAGCGACGACCGCGCGCTCGCCGCCGCCCTGATCGCGGACCCGTCGACGGCCGGCATCGAGGTCGACCTCGCGGAGGGAGCCCTGCGCATCCAGGCCGTCGACTTCGGCCGCTTCACCGAACTGCTGCCGAGGGTCGCCCGCGAGCACTCCATCCGGCTGCTCACCGTCTCGCCCTCCGACGAATCCCTCGAATCGGTCTTCTCCTACCTCGTAGCGGCCTGAGCGGCCTGAAAGGAGCTGTGACGTCATGTACAACCCCACAGTCGCCCGGCTCACCTACCGGGCCCTGCTCGGCAGGCGCCGGGCCGCGATCCTCTTCGCGCTGCCCGCGCTGCTGATCCTGATGTCGGTCGCCGTCCGCATGTTCAACGGCGCCGACGACCAGGTCGCCTCGGAGGTGCTGGGCGGCTTCGCCCTCGCGACGATGGTCCCGCTGATCGGCGTGATCGCCGGTACGGGCGCGATCGGCCCCGAGATCGACGACGGCTCGATCGTCTATCTGCTCTCCAAGCCGGTGAAGCGGTCGGCGATCATCTTCACCAAACTGATCGTGGCGATCGCCGTCACCATGGCGTTCTCCGCGATCCCCACCTTCATCGCCGGATGGATCCTCAACGGCAACGGCCAGCAGATCGCGATCGCCTACACGGTCGCGGCGCTCGTCGCCTCGGTCGCCTACAGCGCGCTCTTCCTGCTGCTCGGTACGGTCAGCCGGCACGCCGTGGTCATCGGCCTCGTCTACGCGCTGGTCTGGGAGACCCTCTTCGGCAGCCTGGTGTCCGGCGCGCGGACCCTCAGCGTCCAGCAGTGGGCGCTGGCGCTCGCCCAGAGGATCGGCGACGGCTCCACGATCACCTCGGACGTCGGACTGCCGCTGGCGGTGACCCTGCTGGTGGGCGTCTCGGTGGCGGCGACCTGGTACGCGGGCCAGAAGCTGCGGACACTGACGCTCGCGGGCGAGGAGTGAGGGGCCCGAGGGTCCCTGAGGGGCCCGAGGAGGTCTGAGGGTGCCGCGAGGGGCCCGAGGGTCTCTGTGGGTCCTGCGGGGCCGTGCGGGCCGTGCGAGGCCGCGTAACTGTACGTTTATCGGCTCGTTGTTCCGTGTGCGTGGAGGCAACTGGAGTTCGTAGCGTCGAGCGTTCGTGAAACTGGGGATTGCCGGTGGCGGTTCGGGGGAACCGCCGCACCGGTCATTGGGTGAGTAGCCACCGTGAGCCGACCTCCGCCCCTGAAGCCCGGGGAGAGGGCCGACCATCATCGGTTCACGAATGGAAGGCATGCCCATGCCACCTGAAGGTGCTCTGCTCGAATCGCGCGCGATGCGTGACAGCGTCATGGCGCGGATCGAGGCGCTCGACAAGGTCAAGGCCCTGCGGATGCTGCCGGACGGCGTACACGTCACCACGGAGGGCGTCGCCCGCTACTTCGAAGTATCCACAGACGTCATCAGGCAGTTGACGGCTAGGCATCGAGCCGAGCTCGCGGAGAGCGGCATGCGCGTGCTGCGAGGCTCTGACCTGCGGAAATTTCATAGTGACATGGTGTCACTATGGGGTGGGCGCTATGCCGAAAGTTATCCACAGGCTGCCACTCAGCTCACCCTCCACACCCGCCGCGCCGTCCTCAACGTCGCCATGCTCCTGCGCGACAGCGACATCGCCCGGTGCGTCCGTACGTACCTTCTCGACGCCGAGGAAGGCCGGCGCGAGGGGTACGCCGCACTCGACCGGCGTGTGACGGACGTCGAGTCCTGCCTCGGCGGGGTCGGGGTGGCGCTCCAGGAGCTGGGGCCGGTGCTGAACCGGATGTCGTACCGGCTCGACAGCCTCGACCGGAGGCTCGACGCCACCAACCAGGTGGTCGCGGCGATCAGCAACCGGCTCTGCGAGATGTCCGACCGGATCGACCGGGTGGACGCCAAGGTGGATCATGTGGCCCGGCAGGTGGGGGAGTTGCGGCACGGCTGTAAGCGCCGCTGATCCGCTCCCGGCGGGCCCGTACCGATAATCAGTGGCGCGCCGCGGTGCGCCGGGAGCACAGTGGGGATGTCACGGCAGCCGATGCGCCGGGACGCACCACAGACCGGGAGCGGGGGGGGGGGGCCCCCCGCCGGCCCCAAACGGCGGGGCCTCGGGCCGGGGGCCGCCCCGCGCCCACCCGCGCGGCGCCCGGCCCCCCCCCCCCGCGGGGGGGGGCCCCCCCCCCACGACCGGCTGACGAATCCGTCGGATCCGTCGGGCCGGGTCCGACGCGCTCCGATCAGGGCGGCACCGCGCAGGCACCGGAGAAGCCATCACCACTCCGCGCAGCCGCGTGTGTGCCGCCCGGGGGCGGCCGCTTCGAGCGCGCATCCGCGCGGGCCGCCCCTCCCGTACTCCCCGTACATCCTGGCGCCCCGCCCGCCGTGTCCGTGGCGACGGGGCGGGCTCAGCCGAGGAGCAGCTTCTCCAGCACCACCGCGATGCCGTCGTCCGTGTTGGCGTCCGTGATCTCGTCCGCGACGGCCTTCAGCTCCGCGTGCGCGTTCGCCATCGCCACGCCGTGGCGTGCCCAGCCGAACATCGGGATGTCGTTGGGCATGTCGCCGAACGCGATCGTGTCCGCCGCCTTCAGGCCGAGCCGGCGCGCGGCCAGCGAGAGGCCGGTGGCCTTCGACAGGCCCAGGGGAAGGACCTCCACTATCCCCTCGCCCGCCATCACCACGTCGACCAGACCGCCGACCGTCGCGCGCGCGATCCGCGTCAGCGTGTCGTCGTCCAGCTCAGGATGCTGGATGTAGACCTTGTTCAGCGGCGCCGACCACAGCTCCGCCGGGTCCTCGACGAGCGTCGTCCGCAGCACGGCGTCCTTCAGCCGGTAGCCGGGGGTGACCAGGACCTCGCCGTCGAATCCGTCCCGGCTCACGGCCAGCGCGAGCGGCCCGGTCTCGCTCTCGATCTTGGCGAGGGCCAGCCCGGCGAGCTGCCGGTCCAGCGTCAGGGAGGTCAGCAGCCGGTGTTCCCCGGCGTGGTAGACCTGCCCGCCCTGTCCGCAGACCGCGAGCCCCTCGTACCCCAGGTCGTCCAGGATGGGACGCGTCCACGGCACGGACCGCCCGGTGACGATGATGTGCGCCGCACCCGCCGCGGTGACCGCGGCGAGCGCTTCGCGCGTACGTCCCGAGACCGTGCCGTCGTCCCGCAGCAGCGTGCCGTCGAGGTCGGTCGCGACCAGCTTGTACGGGAACGGGGCGGCGGCCGGGTCGATACTCACTTGGCGATCGGCTCCAGCACCTCGCGGCCGCCCAGGTACGGGCGGAGCATCTCGGGCACCCGCACCGTACCGTCGGCCTGCTGGTGGTTCTCCAGGATCGCCACGATCGTGCGCGGCACGGCGCACAGCGTGCCGTTCAGCGTCGAGAGCGGCTTGACCTGCTTGCCCTCGCGCATCCGGACCGACAGCCTGCGGGCCTGGAAGCCGTCACAGTTGGACGCCGAGGTCAGCTCGCGGTACTTGCCCTGTGTCGGGATCCACGCCTCGCAGTCGAACTTGCGCGAGGCCGAGGCGCCCAGGTCGCCCGTCGCCACGTCGATCACCTGGAAGGGCAGTTCGAGGCCGGTCAGCCACTGCTTCTCCCACTCCAGCAGCCGCTGGTGCTCGGCGTGGGCGTCCGCCGGGTCGACGTACGAGAACATCTCGACCTTGTCGAACTGGTGGACCCGGAAGATGCCCCGGGTGTCCTTGCCGTACGTACCGGCCTCGCGGCGGAAGCACGGCGAGTACCCCGCGTACCGCAGGGGCAGCTTGTCGGCCTCGATGATCTCGTCCATGTGGTACGCCGCGAGGGGCACCTCCGACGTGCCCACCAGGTAGTAGTCGTCCTTCTCCAGGTGGTACACGTTCTCCGACGCCTGGCCGAGGAAGCCCGTGCCCTCCATGGCGCGCGGGCGGACCAGCGCCGGGGTGAGCATCGGGATGAAGCCGGCCTCGGTGGCCTGCGCGATCGCCGCGTTGACCAGCGCCAGCTCCAGCAGCGCGCCGATCCCTGTCAGGTAGTAGAAGCGCGATCCGGACACCTTGGCGCCGCGCTCGACGTCGATGGCGCCCAGCGACTCGCCCAGTTCGAGGTGGTCCTTCGGGGCGAAGCCCTCCGCTCCGAAGTCGCGGATCGTGCCGTGCGTCTCCAGGACGACGAAGTCCTCCTCGCCGCCCACCGGGACGTCGGGGTGGACGACGTTGCCGAGCTGGAGGAGGAGACGCTTGGCCTCCTCGTCGGCCTCGTGCTGCTCGGCGTCGGCCGCCTTCACGTCGGCCTTGAGCTGCTCGGCCTTCTTGAGCAGCTCGGCGCGCTCCTCCGCGGAGGCTTTGGGGATCAGCTTGCCGAGCGACTTCTGCTCGGAACGCAGCTCGTCGAAGCGGACGCCGGACGACCTCCGCCGCTCGTCGGCGGAGAGCAGGGCGTCGACAAGGCCGACGTCCTCTCCACGGGCGCGCTGGGAGGCGCGAACACGGTCGGGGTCCTCACGAAGCAGGCGAAGGTCAATCACCCCACCAGGCTACCGGTGCACGCCGACAACGCCCCACCCGATTGTCGACGGACAAGAGAGCTGTCCGAATTGCCGGATTTGATAAAACTGTCGGGAAATCCCTTGGGTGTCTCCCGTCGTTCGTCAAGAAAGGGGTTTGAATTCCCCGGAACGAGGCATTCCGGCGTTACCGCCTTGACTCACTTCCCTTGCGTGGGGCGGGACTTGGGGGGAGTGGCGAGGGAGAGGCCTCGCTTCGTTGTCCACAGAAAGGCGTGCTTCCTGAAAGTTATCCACAGGCTGTGCGGGAGATCTGTGGATCCGGGAAAAGGGGCCTTCCAATGCTGGGTGAGGGGCGGGAAAACCACCCCTCAAACCCACTTCACACACTCATTCGGGTGGGAATTACTCGCTCTAACGAGTTGATCACGGGAATGGGGGTGACGCCGGGCACACAAGGGGCCTGTGGACGAAACCGGGACGACTACGGAGATTTGTCGACCGGGGTGGTGCTGGTTGTCGACTTGTCCCCAGGTCGAGAACCGGGCCTGTGGATAACTTGGGTCTCTGTCCACAGGCCCTGTGCCACGGTGCCGCCGACCAGGGCTCGGTGTCAGGCCCGGCCGTCCTGGCTGCGGGCCAGCCAGTCCGCCGCGGCGATGAACTCGGCGTCCGAGGTCCCGGGACGCAGCGTTCCCACGTCCTTCGCCGCCACCCCGGCCCGCGGATACGAACCGAGGAACCGCACCTTGGGACAGATCCGCTTCAGCCCCATCAGCGCCTCCCCCACCCGCCGGTCCGAGATATGGCCCTCGGCGTCCACGGCGAAGCAGTAATTGCCGATGCCCGCACCGGTCGGCCGCGACTGGATCAGCATCAGGTTGACGCCGCGTACCGCGAACTCCTGCAACAGTTCCAGCAGCGCGCCCGGCCGGTCGTCGCCCAGCCAGATGACCACCGAGGTCTTGTCCGCGCCCGTCGGGGCCGCGGGGCGCGCCGGGCGGCCCACCAGGACGAAGCGCGTCTCCGCGTTCTCCGCGTCGTGGATCTCGCTGACCAGGGGTTCGAGGCCGTAGGTGGCCGCCGCGAACGCGCCCGCGAAGGCTCCGTCGAACCGGCCCTCCTGCACCAGCCGCGCCCCGTCCGCGTTCGACGCGGCCGACTCCCACAGGGCGTCCGGGAGCTGGGCGCGCAGCCAGTTGCGCACCTGGGGCTGGGACACCGGGTGCCCGGTCACCGTCTTCACGTCGGAGAGCGTCGTGCCCGGCCGCACCAGCAGGGCGAAGCTGATCGGCAGCAGCACCTCGCGGTAGATCATCAGGGGCTCGCCGCCGGCCAGCTCGTCGAGGGTGGAGGTGACCCCGCCCTCCACCGAGTTCTCGATCGGTACGAGGGCCGCGGCGGCCTCTCCGTTCCGTACGGCGTCGAGAGCCGCCGGGACCGACACCATCGGGACCAGTTCCCGGGTGGCGGCTTCGGGGAGGGTGCGGAGTGCCGCTTCCGTGAAGGTGCCCTCGGGGCCGAGATACGTATAGCGCGTGGCCGACATACGGTCACCCTAATGGCCCGGCCGCACCGATGGTTCCCGTGTCGGCGCGCCCGCCGGGGGCGCCGGGGCCCGGGTCCCGGGGGCTCAGGACTCCAGCAGCGGCTGTCCCACGTACTCCCCCTGGCGCGCGCCCCCGGGCACCGCGAACAGTCCGCTCGACTCGTGGCGGATGAACGCCGACAGCGCGTCGCCGCGGTCGAGCTTGCGCTGCACCGGCACGAACCCCTTCAGCGGATCGGCCTGCCAGCAGACGAAGAGGAGACCCGCGTCCGGTGTCCCGTCGGCGCCGATGCCGTCGTGGAAGGAGAAGGGACGGCGCAGCATGGCGGCCCCGCCGTTCGCGTCCGGCCGGGAGATCCGGGCGTGCGCGTTGCTGGGGATCATCAGATCGCCGTCGGGGCCCCGCTTGTCGAGATCCGGCTCGGTCGTCTCCGTACCGCCGGTCAGCGGGGCTCCGTCGGACTTGCGGCGCCCGATGACGCGCTCCTGCTGGTCGACCGCCAGCTCCTCCCAGTCGTCGAGGAGCATGCGGATGCGCCGTACGACGGCGTACGAGCCGCCTGTCATCCACTCCGGGGTGCCGGCCGGCGCCTTCGCCGGTACGAAGATCCGCTGATCGAAGTCCGGGTCGGACGGTTTCGGGTTACGGGTGCCGTCGACCTGGCCCATCAGATTGCGGGCGGTCATGGGCTGCGCGGTCGCGCCGGGGGAGCGGTTGAACCCGTTCATCTGCCAGCGCACCCGGGCCGCCGCTCCCGCGTCCTTCTGGAGGGTGCGGAGGGCGTGGAAGGCGACCAGCGCGTCGTCGGAGCCGATCTGGATCCACAGGTCGCCGTTGCTCCGTGCGGGGTCGAGATGGTCGGCGGAGAAGGCGGGCAGGGGGTCGAGGGCGGCGGGGCGGCGGGCGGTGAGTCCCGTACGGCCGAAGAAGCTGTGGCCGAAGCCGAAGGTCACCGTGAGGGAGGACGGTCCCGCGTCCAGGGCGATCCCGATGTCGTGGCCGCCGCCCGCCGGGCCGCCGGCCCGGCCGCCCGCCGGTTCGCCGGCCATGAGCGTCCGCGCCGAGGCCGACCAGCGGCGGAGCAGCGCCGCGGCCTCCTTCCGGCCGGCGCCCGGGGCCAGGTCGAAGGCGACCAGATGGCCGCGGGCGTGCGCCGGGGTGGTGATGCCGGACTGGTGCGCGCCGTGGAAGGGGACGGCCTCGGTGCCGACGGTGGTCAGCGCGGTGACGGGGTCGGGCCGGCGGGCGCTCGCGTAGCCGGTCGCGCCCGCCGCGCCGAGGGCCAGCCCGGCGGCTCCGGCGGCGCCCGCGGTGCCGAGCAGCCGCCGTCGGGAGACGGCGCGCGCGTCGGCCGTCCCGCCGCCGTCGGGCGCGTCGGAGGAGGCCGCGGCCTTCGGCGCGCCCGGGGCGTTCTGGCTGGTCGGGGTCTGTCGGGTGTCGCTCACGGTGGGTCAGCCGATCTTCACGTTCTTGTCGACGGTCGTCTGGTCGATGTCCGAGGTCCGCACGGTCACCTGGAGCTTCCAGTCGCCCGGCATGGGCAGCAGGACGGGGTCCGCGGTCCATTTTCCGGCCGCGGCGCGTACGGGCACGATCGGCAGCGGGCCGATCTTCTCGGCCGTGAGGGTGAACGCGATCTTCACCTCGGGTACGTCCATGACCTTTCCCTCGGCGTCGTCGAGGTAGATGTTCATGACGTTGGCGCCGGAGCGCGCCGGGTCGAGGGTGAGCCTGACCGTGCCCTGGCCGTTCTCGCCCCCGGTGTCGAAGGGCAGGGTGACGGTGGTGGGGCCCGTCTTCTCGGGTGCGGCGGCGGTCGCCGAGCCGGTCCGGCCGGCCTCCTGTTCGGCGGTGCGGCCCGGTTCGGTGGAGGTCAGCACGGTCGTGACGGCGAGGAGTACGACGGCGACGCCGGCCTCGGCGAGAACGGAGCGGCGCAGTCCGGTCCGCTCGGGATCGGCGTCGCGCAGACGCTTCTGGCGTGCGCTCGCCATCGCGGCTTTCTGGCGGGTGAGCTGGGTAGCTCTCTCAGCGTCACCAACGACGGTTGTCGCCGCGGGGGTCTCGGGTCCACTCCCAGTCCCCGTTTCCGCCGCGGCTTCGGCCTTCGTCCCCGCCTCTGCCTCCGCCTCTGCCTTTGCCCCCGTCTCCGTCCCCGTCCCCGTCCCCGCGTCCGTGTCCGCGTCCGTGTCCGCCGCTGTCCCCGTCCCCGTGTCCTCCGAGAGCCGTCCTGTCCACCGTCGTGAGAACCAGGCGATCACGACCAGTACGGCGACCAGCCCGACCTTGACCAGAAGGAGCCGCCCGTATGACGTTCCCCCGAGCGCCGACCAGGATCCGACCTGCCGCCAGGACTGGTAGAGCCCGGTCACGGCGAGGACGACGACGCTGATGAACGCGATACGGGAGAAGCGCCGTATCGCCCCGCTCTCCATGAAAGGCGCCTTGTGGAGGGCGATCAGCAGCGCGGTCAGCCCGCCGAGCCAGGTGGCCACCGCCAGCAGGTGCAGGATGTCCATGGGCATGGCGATACCGGGCTGGATCCCGGTCGAGGCGTGTTCGGAGAGAGCCCAGGTGGCGGCGATGCCCGCGGCGACGACGGTGCCGCCCATCGCGAGTCCGAAAGTGAGGTCGTTCTTCTCCGTCCTGTCCTGCTCGGCGTTCTTCTCGTCGCCCTGTTCAGCGTCCTCCCCCGTACCCTCCTCCGGCCTGTCGCCCCTGGCGTAGGTGCCGAAGAGAACGGCGATGAACAGGGCGGCGGCGCCGAGCAGCAGCAGCCGGGAGACCAGTGCCGCGCCGGTCTTGGTGGTCAGGACGTCCTGGAGCCCGCCGAGGTCGAAGGCGTCGGCCAGCGCGCCCGAGCCGGTGTACGGCGTGCGCAGGAGCAGCATGGCGAGGGTGGCCGCGGTCAGGGTGAGCCAGCCGTTGACGACGAGCCGCTGCAACGACCGTACGGACGCGCCGCGCTGCCAGCAGGCGAGGATGAAGGCCGTACCGCCGACGAGCAGGATGAAGCCGGTGTAGGCGAGGTAGCGCGCGATGTCGTACAGGGTGCCCACGAGTCCGCCGCCGGCCTTCTGGTCGGGCACGGCCGCGGTGGTCTGGGAGGGCGCCCCGATGGAGAAGGTGAAGGCGCCCGAGACCGGGTGGCTGTCGGCCGAGACGGCCCGCCAGGCGACGGTGTAGGTGCCGTCGGGCAGCCCCGCCTTCAGGGCGACGCCGTACTTCACGGTGGAGCCCGTGCCCAGATCGCGGATCTTCGCGGTGTCGGCGCGTCTGTTGTCCGGATCGAGTACGCGGATCGAGTCGTCGCCCATGGCGATCTGCTCGGAGAAGGTGAGGGTGATGTCCTGAGGGGCGGTGGCGACCACCGCCCCGTCCTCGGGGGTGCTCCCGGTGAGTGCTGCGTGCGCCGATGCCGTGCCGGAGAGCACGGTGAGGACGGTGCCGAGGAGCACCGTGGTGACGAGAAGCAGCCGCACCAGGGATACGGCTCCGAAGCGCGGGGCGGTGGCTGTCATAGGTCTTCTCTCAGTCCCTTGGTCCGGGCGGGTCCCGGCCTCAGTGGTGGGCGGGGTTGTAGTTGGTCTCCTTCACGGGAAGTTCGACCTTGATGGGGTCGGTCTTCTCGAAGTGCAGCTCGATGCCGACCTTCTGGCCCTGCGCGGGGCGGGACTTGAGGTTCATGAACATGAGGTGGTTGCCCCCGCGTTCGAGATCCAGTTCGCCGCCGGCGGGGATGTCGAAGGACTTCACCTCCCGCATCGTCCGGTTCTCGGTCCGATGGATGGTGACGTCGTCCGAGATGTCGCTGGTGACGGAGGTGAGCCGGTCGGCGGTGTCGCCGCTGTTGGTGACGGTGAGGAAGCCCGCGCCGAGGTCGCTGACGGGGCGGGGCATGTAGCCCTCGCCGACCTTGAGTTCCGGGGGTCCGGGTGAGGAACAGGCGGTCAGCGTGAGCGTGGCGGTGAGGCCGATGGTGAGTACGAGGGCGGTGGTGCGCCGGTTCACGGGTTCTCGCCCTTGATGAGCTTCGGGAGATCCTTGGCGTAGTCGTCGGCGGCGGCGTCCTCGCCGTACAGCACGTACCCGGCGTCGGTCTTCGGCGAGAACGCGATGACCTGGGTGCCGTGCATGGAGACGGTGGTGCCGTCCTTCTCCTTCTTGGGGGCATCGATGCCGATGCCGAGCTGGCGCGCGCCCGCCTGGATGGTCGGGAAGTCGCCGGTCAGCCCGACGAACGACGGGTCGCCCGCGCTGGGCAGCCACTTGGCGAGTTCGGCGGAGGTGTCCCGCTCGGGGTCGGTGGTGACGAAGACGACCTGGAGCTTCTCCTGGTCCGCCTTGCTCAGCGACTTCCTGGCGATGGCGATGTTGCTCATCGTCAGGGGGCAGACGTCCGGGCAGTTGGTGTAGCCGAAGTAGATGAGCGTCGGCTTGCCCTTGGTCTCCTCGCGGAGGTCGTACTCCTTGCCGTGGGTGTCCTTGAGGACGAGGTTCGGCTTCTTGAAGGGCTGGTCGAGCACCGTCGCGGCCTGGGTCCTGGCCTGGGTGGAGACATCGGCGACCGGCTTCGCGGAGTCGTCGCCGCTGCCGCAGGCGGTGAGGGTGAGTGCTGCCACGGCCGCGAGGGCGGCCGCGGTGGTCACGGTCTTCTGGGTGCGCATAGGGCTGTTCCTGGTGTGAGTGCGGTGGCGGCCGGACGAGCGGGGCCGGGAGTCCCAGCCTCGCTCGCCACGACCGCGTCGTACGGGGTGCGGCGGATACGGCGTGTCAGGGCCGTCCGTCGTCGGACGTCCTGCGGACCGGTGGGTCAGGCGGTGGTACGGCGCCGGCCGGCCAGTACGCCGAAGGCCACCCCCGCCGCGCCGACGACGATGCCGACGACACCGAGGACGCGTGCGGTCGTGTCGCTGCTGTCGGCGGAGGCCGTCGTGGTGGCGCCGTTCTTCGGGTCGCCGGTCGTGGCCGCGGCCTTGTCGGCGGTGTCGGAGGCGGAGTCGTCGTGGCCGGAGCCGGCGGCGCCGTGCCCGTCACCCGTGGCCGCGGTGAGCTTCAGCACCGGCGCGGGGCTCTCGGGCTCCTCCGCGCCCTCCTTGGTCTCCTCGATCCAGCGGACGACTTCCTTGTTGTCGTACGTCTGGAGGGCCTTGAAGACCAGCTGGTCGGTGTCCTCGGGAAGCTGCCCGACGGAGAGCGGGAACTGCTGGAACTCACCGGGGCCGATCTTGCCGCCGTCGGAGGTCCAGGTGACCTTGGAGACGGCCTCGGTGATGGTGTTGCCGTGCATCGTCAGCGGCTTGGCGAGCTTCTCCTTGGCCACGCTGGCCTTCCAGCCGGGCACGGGCTGCGGCATCACGGAGGCCAGCGGGTGGTCGGCCGGGAGGCTCACCTCGACCTTGGTGGTGGAGGCGTCGTCCCGCTCGTTGGGCACCTTGAAGTTGATGACGGCGTAGCCGCCTTTGGCGGCCTCGCCCTGGGGCTGCACGCTCACATGCGCGGAGGCGGGCCCGGCCAGCAGGAACAGGGCGGAGACGGCGACACCGCCGACGACGGAGAGACGGGCGACGGCCGGGGAGCCGGAGGACGACGACGGGGAGAAGGCTCGGAACACGGAACACTCCACAGGATGAGGGAAGCGGTGATCGGTCGGTGGGCATGGCCGGAGGCTCACCCGGCCCTGACCTGCCGAGGCGCGCGCGAGGGCGGGCGCGACGGCACGGCGGCACTCCCCGGCCGCACGGGTACCGAAAGGAGACGGACCTGCACGGCACGCGGAAGCGTGTGCCGTGAGCCGTGCGGGGGCGCGGGGGTGGTCGCGTCAGGCCGCGAGAGCGCAGACGGCCGGCGGCCCGCGCCTGATCACCGTGTGCTGGAGTGTCTCCCCGGCCGGTACCGGATGAGCGCCGTACGCGCGGGTGCGCGCGGCGCGCGGACCGGGCGCGGGCACGCCGGGGAGCCCGGCGCACAGGGCCCGTACGAGCGCCAGAGCGGCGCACAGGGCGCGCAGCGGCGCGCTCTCCGCGACCTCGCCGATGCCGTCCGCCGAGAGCTTGCCGAGCCGGAGCAGCGCGAGGTCGCCGCGGCGCAGCAGCCAGCCGGCCGCGACGGCGGCCAGCAGGTGCGCGAGCATCATCGGTACGGAGGGCAGCAGTCCGTCGGCCGGGGCCGCGAGCGGTCCGGTGGCCGCGGCGCCTGCCGACGCCATGTGGTCGTGGACGCCACCCGCCGCCGGGCCCGGTGCGGGAACGCCCGCCTCGGCCAGGACACGCTGCGCGTCGACGGGGCTCATCGAGTTGGCGCCCGCCCCGCAGACGAATCGCGCGGCCATCCGGATCAGTACGTCGTCGCCGCCCGCCGGGACGTGGAGCTTGTGCTGGCCGATGCCGAAGAGGGTGTGCAGACCGAGCTGGCCGCCCGCCAGGGCGACGACGACGGTCCCGGTGGAGCGGGCACGCCCCGCGAGAGGCGCGGCGACCGCGAAGACCCC
Organism: Streptomyces sp. NPDC059142; assembly: GCF_042755665.1. Lineage (NCBI taxonomy): Bacteria > Bacillati > Actinomycetota > Actinomycetes > Kitasatosporales > Streptomycetaceae > Streptomyces > Streptomyces sp. NPDC059142. The sequence continues at coordinate 32,718 of NZ_JBHZDA010000034.1, read as the reverse complement.
CAGGAACCCGACGAGCAGGGTCCACCAGGGAACGGACGCGCAGGCCGCCACGGCGTGCCCCGTCGCCGACAGCACGACACAGACCGCGGTGAACACCGCGGCCCTCAGCAGCCGCGGGGCGGCTGCGGCACGTATGCGGACGGGACTGGACATGGCCGGGTCATCATCGCACTGCGGCACCCGGCCCCGTAGGGCAGGTCCGGAAGGTCAGCGTCTGCCCCATGTCAGCCCTTTCCATGCATGGATTCGCCCTATACACGGGGCGCATCCCCCTCGCATCCGCCGAATGAGGGCTATCACGTCAATCGTGTGCTTACGGGGCGGCCGTAGGGGCAATACGTATCGGTATGTCGAGCCGCAGCAGCCTGAACAGCCGCAGCCAGGAGGCTGACACATGAGCATCTGGTGGTCTCTCCACTTGCGACGTGAAGCAGCGAGTGTTCCGCTCGCCCGGCGCCTTCTGCTCGACGCCATGCGGACCGCCGGGGTCGACCCGGACATCTCGTTCGATCTGTCGGTCGCCCTCACCGAGGCGTGCGCGAACGCCGTCGAGCACGGCGGGGATGAACGTTCCTCCGGGGAGGCGCCCGGCGCCTACCGGGTGACCGCGTATCTCGACGGTGAGCGCTGCCGTATCGAAGTGGCCGACTCCGGTCCCGGTTTCCCGTCCCGGCGGGTGGTGCGCCGCAGCGCCCCGGCCGCCGCGCCTCCCGCGACCGCCGAGAACGGCCGCGGGCTCCGCATGATCGAGCAGTTCGCCGACCACGTGCACTTCCGCAACCGGCCGGGGCACGGCGCCGTCGTCAGCTTCGACAAGGTCCTGAAGTGGCGCGGGGACGCCCTGCTGAGCGTGGGGTAGACCCGAGAGCCCGGCGCCCCGCAGGCCGGCTGACGCATCGGTCGGTGACGCACCGGCCGGGCGACCCACGAGCCGGGTGACACACCGGCCGGAGGACGGCCCGCGTGGTGCGGGCCGTCCCGGCCGGAAGGAGGTCAGGACCGCTTGAGCGCCGCCATCCACGCCTCGACCTCGTCGGCCCTGCGCGGCAGCCCCGCCGACAGGTTCCGGTTCCCGTCCTCCGTGACGAGGATGTCGTCCTCGATCCGGACGCCGATGCCCCGGTACTCCTCCGGCACCGTCAGATCGTCGGCCTGGAAGTAGAGCCCCGGCTCGACGGTCAGGCACATGCCCGGCTCCAGCGTCCCGTCCACGTACGCCTCGCGCCGCGCGGCGGCGCAGTCGTGGACGTCCAGACCGAGCATGTGGCCGGTGCCGTGCAGCGTCCAGCGGCGCTGGAGCCCCAGGTCGAGGACCCGCTCGACCGGGCCCTCCAGCAGCCCCCACTCGACGAGCTTCTCGGCGAGCACGCGCTGCGAGGCGTCGTGGAAGTCCCGGTACTTCGCGCCGGGCCTGACCGCCGCGATGCCCGCCTCCTGGGAGGCGTACACCGCGTCGTAGATCTTCCGCTGGATCTCGCTGTACGTGCCGTTGATCGGCAGCGTGCGCGTGACATCGGCGGTGTAGAGGCTGTGCGTCTCGACACCGGCGTCGAGCAGCAGCAGGTCCCCGGAGCGCACGTCGCCGTCGTTGCGCACCCAGTGCAGGGTGGTCGCGTGCGGGCCGGCCGCGCAGATCGAGCCGTAACCGATGTCGTTGCCCTCGACGCGGGCGCGCAGGAAGAAGGTTCCCTCGATGTAGCGCTCGCTGGTCGCCTCGGCCTTGTCGAGGATCCGTACGACGTCCTCGAAGCCGCGCACCGTCGAGTCGACGGCCTTCTGGAGCTCACCGATCTCGAAGGCGTCCTTCACGGCGCGCGCCTCGGAGAGATGGGCGCGCAGCTCCTCGTCCCGCTCGGCGGTGACCTTGTCGGTCAGCGCCTCCTCGATCCCGGCGTCGTGTCCGCGGACGGTACGGACGGGGCCGGTGGCCGCCCGGAGCGCCTCGGGCAGCTCCCGTACGTCCTTGGCGGGCAGGCCGAGAAGCTGCTCCGCCTCGTCGAGCGAGTGGCGGCGGCCGACCCACAGCTCGCCCTGGCCGTCGAGCCAGAACTCGCCGTTCTCGCGGTTGGAGCGGGGCAGCAGATAGACCGTCGCCCGGTGGCCCTCGGCCTTCGGCTCCAGGACGAGGACACCGTCCTGGGTCTGGTCGCCGGTGAGGTACGCGTACTCCGTGGACGCCCGGAAGGCGTACTCGGTGTCGTTCGAGCGGGTCTTCAGGTTCCCGGCGGGGACCACCAGACGCTCGCCGGGGAAGCGCGCGGAGAGCGCGGCGCGCCGGGCCGCGGTCTCCGCCGCCTGCGGGATGGGGCGCAGGCCGTGCAGCGCGGTGTCGGCCCAGCCGGACTTCATGTTCTCTGCGAGCTCGTCGGACACGCCCGGGTACAGACCGTTCTTCCGCTGCTTGATGGGTTCTTCCGCCGACTCAGGGGTCTCCGGTTCCGGTTCGGGTGTCTCCGGGGTGAGCTCTTCAGCCACGTCTTCTCCTCGTACGAAAGCCCATTTTTTCCATCGTATGTGTGAGAGGAAGCGAGGCCGGATCTCTGTGAGGAATCAGTCGAAGCGGGCAGCGAGCAGGATGACGTCCTCGCCGCCGTCCTCCCGGCGTCCTTCTCTCCTGTGTCCCTGGGGGAACAGGACCCGAAGGACATGGTCCGCGACGTCCCCGGGATCGTTCCGCGCGGACGGCGGGACGCTCGCCGCCGCCGCGTGCAGCCGGGCGAAGGCGCGGTCCATGGAGTCGCCGGTACGGCGCAGCAGCCCATCTGTGTAAAGGAGCAACGTTTCACCGTGCGCGGCCCACAGTTCCACGCTCGGTGCCTGCCAGCAGGAGAGCATGCCGAGCGGCGCGGAGAGGGTCGTCTCGACGTACTCGGTACGCCGGTCCCCGACGATCAGCGGGGGCGCGTGCCCCGCCCCGGCGAACACGATCTTGCGCGGGCCGGGCTCGGCGTACGCGAAGAGCGCGGTGGCCGTCCGGGTGGGTTCGGTGAGCCGGAGGAGCAGCTCCAGGTCGGAGAGGACGGCGACGGGGTCCTCGCCCTCCATCACGGCGTACGCGCGCAGGGCGGCGCGCAGCCGGGCGGTGGCGGCGAGCGCGGCGGGGCCCGAGCCGCTGACCGAGCCCACGGACAGGCTCAGGGCGCCCTCGGGCAGCGGCAGCGCGTCGTACCAGTCGCCGCCGTACGGGGGCGAGGACGGGGAGCCGGCCGGGGCGCCGCCGGGCGGCCACGGGGTGCTGTGGCGCGCTGCCAGCCGTACGCCCGGGATCCGGGGCAGCGCGCCGGGGCGCAGCTCCTCGGCGAGCGCGGCGGCGCGGGCGCGGGTCCGTTCCAGCTCCAGCAGCCGGGCGAGGTGGGCGGCGGCGTGGCGGGCGTAGAGGCCGACCAGGCGGCGCAGACGCTCCGCCGGTTCGGCGGGCCCGTCGTACAACCAGACCGCCACGCCGAGCTGTCCGGAACACGCCGGGTCCGGGGAGGTGCCCGGCGGTGGACCGGTGGCCGCGCCGGTGCGCAGGGGTACGGCGTAACTCGCCCCGTAGCCGAGGCGGGCGGCGACCTCGCGCTGAAGCCGGTCCGTGGCGGGGTCCCCGAACAGATCGCGTTCGGCCACCCCGTCGGCCATGGGGTCGGCGGACGGAGAGCGGCCGGGCCCGGACGCCGACCGTACGGATCCGGACACCGGTGCGGCCCCCGGGGCCGCATCGGAGGGGGAGCCGGCACCGTCGAGGAGGAGCCGGCCGTACGCGGTCGCGTGGCGCGGCACGGTCTCCAGATGGCCGAGATCGGCGGGCGAGAGGCCGAACCCGACGGTGGTGACGGGGCCGAGTCCGTCGGCCGGTTCCAGTACCACCAGGCCGCGCGGGGCGCCGACCAGCGCGGCCCCGGCGCGCAGCAGTTCGTCGAGGGCGGCGCCCGGCGAACCGGTTCTGGACAGCCGTTCCACGAGCTCGTGGAGCGTGGTCAGATCGGAGACCCAGCCGGCCAGCCGGTCCTGGATCAGGGCGCCGGGCGGCGCCGGGATGACGTCACGCGACGCGGCAGTGTGCGCGGAAGCGGTGATCGCTGAATCGATTCCAGCCACTTTCGGCGCGTTAGGGGCGCTCATGACGGTGGCTCCCCGGTGGGTGCGTTTCGCTCAATAGCATCGCAAACCCCCATGTCATTCTGCACGGCTGGCATTGCATCCACATGTACACGCACAGCGGACGCAATGTCCAGCATTGTCCTGGCGCAGCGGTGGGTTTCTGTGGGATCCTGAACTTGTCCAAAAATTGACCCCCCTGACCATGTTTTGCGATCGACTGAGGGCGTTCAACAGGGGATCTGCCAGGGCTTGAGTTCCGCGACAACCCTGGTGGAGCGTCATGGGGCGTCATTCCGAACGCGAGCGTCATTCCGAACGTGCTGGGTACGTAAACGGTGACGGACGGGGGCAGTTGGGACCGCCCGGAACCTGGCGGCGGGCCATGGCGTCTTAACCGCCGTAGGCCACGCCCCGTCCCCCGGAGTGGCGAGAAAAGCACAGCGGGACAGCGGGAAACAAAGCGCCCTACCAAGCGCGACACGCGACAGCGGAACAGCGAGCGCCATGCGCACGCCACTCCTCGCCACACGTTCCACCCCGTTCGAACCACGCGACGAAGCGAAGCGAAGAAGTAACGACGACCGTCCGTGATCGGTCCGGGTACGGTGCGACGCGCCGCGGATCAGGAGCGACTGTCCGCTCGTCGGGCAGAGGACGGCCGAGCGCTGGAAGCTGGAAGTACGCACGGTGAAGTGATGCACGCACATGCACACGCAGGGTGTCAGTGTCATGTGGACCCTCGGCGTTCAACGGAAAGGAACGAGCGCTCATGCGCGAGATCCTCGGAAGGCGACGCAGGCTCCGGCTCCGGCGCAAGGGGAGCAAGAAGAGTCCTGCCCAGCTCGACGCGGCGCTCATCTGCGCCTCGGAATGGGGTTGGCCCGTACTCCCCGGTGCCGGCCTCAAGGCGGCCGGCGGACGCGGGACCCGCGGTCAGGGCTGCGCCTGCCCCGACCCCGAATGTGTCGTACCAGGCGCCCACCCCTTCGATCCCGGCCTCCTCGCGGCGACCACCGACGCGCGCATGGTGCGCTGGTGGTGGAACAACCGCCCCACGGCCCCGATCGTCCTGGCCACCGGAGGCGCCGCGCCGTGCGCGGTGAGCCTGCCGGCCGTCGCCGGCGCGCGGGCGCTGGTGGAGCTGGACCGGATGGGCATGCGGCTCGGCCCGGTCGTGGCGACGCCCACGCGCTGGTCGCTGCTGGTGGCCCCGTACACCCTCGAACAGCTCGGTGAGCTGCTGTACGCGAAGGACTGGGTGCCCAGTTCGCTGCGGTTCCACGGCGAGGGCGGCTATCTCGTCCTGCCGCCGTCCGAGGCGGCCGGCGGGCAGGTCCGCTGGGAGCGCGAGCCCCTGGCGGGGTCGGCGGCGCCCTGGCTGCCGGACGTGGAGGCGGTCGTGGACGCGCTGGTGGAGGCCAGCACCGGAGCGCCGGACGGCGGCAGCAGGCTCGCGTACTGAAGCGCCGGGCGGGGCGACGGGCGGGCGCCGGGCGGCGGCAGGTGACGGGCCGGTCGCGTCCCGCCCGGACCGCCCGCGGGCCGGCCGTGTCACTCGTACGGGTGTGAGCCGGGCCGAGTTGTCCGGGAAGCGGCCGCGCGGTGTCCCTGAGCGGCCTGTTCCGCCGTTATCTTCGGCCCACCATGAATCTCCGCATGATCGGGCTCTCGGCCGCCGTGGTGTGCGCCGCACTGGTGCCGCTGGTGGCCTCCGCCGGCTCCCTGGGCCCCTCCCTGGACTCCTTGGGCTCCCTGGGCTCCTCCGGCCCGGGAGCCGTCACAGGGACCTCCACCGCGCCCGTACGGGCCCCCGCGCCGGACACCGCGGACGCGGGGTCGCGTACGGACGCCGGGCCCGGGCCCGCGCGGGCGGGGGGGCAACCTCCCCCACACACCCCCATACCCCCCCACGCCCCCTCGCCCCCGGGCGCGGGCCCCCCCCCGCCCCGCGCGCGGCCCCCCCGCGCGCCCAAAGCTCCCGAAAGCGCCGAAGCCCCCGCCGACGCCAAGGCGCCCGGGGACGGAGCGGTGCGGACCGTCGAGCTGTGCGGGCCCGAAGTCGCCTCCTCCGAAGGTGTCGAGGCGCAGACATGCGTCCTGTCCGACGGTCCGGCCGGGGACGGCGACACCTGGGGCCGTACTTACTATCGCAACGCGACCGGCGGTGAACTGCTCGCCGTCCTGAGCCTGATGGGCCCGCGCGGGCGCACCGTACAGACACATTGCGTGATCGCCGCCGACGACGGACCGGCGACCTGTGAAACGCCCCGCGAGCCGTCCCGGGGAAAGCGCTCCGGCTATCTGGCGATGGCGGAGTTCGCGGCGACGGGGGAGGGCGGGAGCGGGGCGGAGGACCGGCCCCTGCTGTTGCGTTCGGGAAGCAACTCCCCCGACTCGGCGCTCCGTTGACCCGAAGACCGACAGAACCGGGCGGGACGGGGAACGCGAACGCCCGGTCGCTGGCGACGGGGGATGCACCAGCGACCGGGCTTCTAGAACGGTAACAAGAGATCGGCCGTTAGCAAATTCGATCCGGCGTATTCAGACAACGAATTACTTGCCAGTACGGCAAGGTGTGACTGGTATCACCGAACTCTTGTGAACTTCTGTGGACTTCCGTGGAACCCTTTGGGATCGCAACCCCGCAGGACCGCGCGGCCCCTTCGGGCGGGGGCCGGCCGGGCGCACGGGAGCCCGCCGGACCGTGGTCCGACGGGCTCCGTCCACTCCGTACGACCGTCCACTCGGTACGACAAGACCGTCCACTCGATACGACCGTTCACTCCGTACGGCTGCGCTGGGCCCGCGCGAGGGCGGTCACCCACCGGGGCGCCCTCGCGCGGATCCGTGCGGCTCCGGTCAGCTCAGCGTCACCTGGCGGTTGGTGAGGCCGCCGCGCGCCCGGCGCTCGTCGCCCGTCAGCGGCGACTCGTCGGCGAGGGCCGTCGCCAGCCGCTCGGCGAACTCCGCCGCGGGCTTCTCGCACTCCTCCGCGCCCATCGCGCTCGGCAGGTCCCACACCGGGACGGTCAGGCCGTGCGCCCGGAAGGAGCCGACCAGCCGGGTGCCCTCGCCGAGGCTCGACGTGCCCGCCGCGTGCAGCCGCGCGAGCGCGTCCAGCAGCTTCTCCTCGGGGTGCGGCATGACCCAGCGCAGGTGGTTCTTCTCCGGCGTCTCGCACCAGTACGCGGCGTCCGTGCCGGAGAGGAGGGCGGTCGGGATGGCGGCGGCGTTGGCGCGCTCCAGGGAGGCGGTCACCTCGGCCGAACTGTTCTCCGCGTCCGGCACCCAGAACTCGAACCCGGGGTGCACGACCGGGGTGAACGGCGCCGAGGGGTCCAGCAGGTCCTGGAGGCGCGGGCCGTCCGCGGGCACCCGGTGGGCGGCCACCGGCCGGCCCGGCTCGGAGGCCAGCGCCCGCCGCAGGGTGTCGGCGAGGTCGCGGCTCAGGTCGCCGGAGGACGTGTCGTTCTGGAGCGCGAGCAGCACGGAACCGTCGTCGCGGCGCAGCGCGGGCCAGGCCATCGGCAGGACGGTCGCGAGCGTGACGGAGGGCACGCCGTCGGGCAGCCCGTCCTTGAGCGTCAGTTCGGCGGTGGCGGCGGGCACCAGTTCGCGCAGCGCGACCCAGTCGCACTCACCGGCCAGGCCCTCGAAGGGACGCTGGACCAGCTCGGTGACGGCGTGCGCGGCGGCCCGGCCGTGACACGCCTTGTAGCGGCGGCCCGAATCGCACGGGCAGGGTTCGCGGGCCCCCACCACCGGGACGGGGCCGTCCTTGAGCTGAGCCTTCGCGGCCTTCGTCTGGGGGCGCTTCTTGGCCATGGTGGCTATCTCCCGGGAACGGCGATGCGGTGTCGGCGTGAGCCTAGCGTTCCGCTCGCGCGCGTCCCGGCCGTACGGCACGCACAGGGGAGCGCGGGGCGCCCGGGGCGCGCCCGTACACCCCCTCGTCCGCCCTGAGGAGCCCGGGGAACCCGAGGAACCCGCAGGGAGGGACGAGGGGTACGGCGGCTACGCGCGTCACTCCTTGTCGTGACGGGAGTCCGCGAAATCCAGTCCGCCGAGGTCGTCGATCCGGCTGAGCCCGCCGAGCCCGTCCAGCGCCTCGAAGCCGTCCAGCCCGTCGAGATCGTCGAGGTCGTCGAGATCCCCGAGCCCCGTCAGGGCGGGGGCCGTGACGCGGGTGGCGAAGTCCTCGCGGCGGTGGCCCTCGGTGACGATCACCCAGACGGTGACCTCACCGGTCGCGCTGTCCCGTACGCCCCACTCCTTGGCCAGCGCCGAGATGATGTTGAGACCCCGGCCGCCGCGGGCCGTGACCGAGGGCGTGGCCGGGACGGGCCGGGTCGGGCCGCCGCCGTCCGTCACCTCGACGGTCAGCCGCCCCGCCTTGTCGACGCGCCACTCCGCGCGGATGTCGCCGTCGCCGATCTCCGCGTGCCCCAGGGGCCTGCCGTGGCGGCACGCGTTGCTGACGAGTTCGGAGAGGATCAGTACGGCGTCGTCGACGACCGACTCCGGCACCCCGCTGCGGCCCAACTGCTCCCGCATACGGTGCCGTGCCTGACCCACGCCCGCAGGGCCATGGGGAACGGCCATGCAAGACGACGTGGGTACTTCCTGTGTCACCACGAACGCCACCCCCGAGACCTCCTTTGCCCCACGCCACGGTGTGAATGCCCCAACGGCCTGAGCCGGAAACCGGCCGGACACGAGGCTTTGACGCACTCGTGCCGATCGCCTTTACGACGAACGCGCCGGTGCACACCCCGCCGCCCTCCGCGGGGGCGCGGTGGCCGGGTACGGCAGGTGTCAGACGGGCCGGCCGAGCTGGGACAGCACCTGACGGGGGCGGTTGGTGATGATCGCGTCGACACCGAGACGTACACAGAGGTCGACGTCCTCCGGTTCGTTCACCGTCCACACGTGGACGCGGTGGCCCGCCTGCTGGAGCCGGGTGATGTAGCCGGGGTGGTTACGGACGATGCGCATCCCGGGCCCGGCGATACGCGCGCCGGCGGGCAGCCGTCCGTCGCGCAGCCGCGGGGAGACGAACTGCATCAGGTACACGGTGGGGAGCTGCGGCGCGGCGTTCGCGATCCGGTGCAGCGAGCGCGCGGAGAAGCTCATGATCCGTACGCGCGACTCCGCGGCCCCGGAGGCATCCGTACCGCCCGGGGTGCCCGGACCTCCGGAGGTGCCCGGACCTCCGGAGGTGTCCAGGCCGAAGCGGCGCAGCAGGTGCAGCAGCCGGTCCTCCACCTGGCCGGCCCAGCGGGTGGGATGTTTGGTCTCGATGGCGAGCTGGAGGGGGCGGCCGGCGTCCGCGACGAGTTCGAGGAGCCGTTCCAGCGTCAGTACGGAGGTGAGTTCCGGGTCCCGCCAGTCGGGGCTCTCCTCGCTGTCCTTCCAGGAGCCGAAGTCGAGCGTCGCGAGATCGGCCAGCTCCAGGGCGGAGACAGCGCCGCGTCCGTTGGAGGTGCGGTTGACGCGCCGGTCATGGACACAGACGAGGTGGCCGTCGGCGGTGAGCCGTACGTCGCACTCAAGGGCGTCCGCACCGTCCTCGATGGCTTTCGTGTACGCGGCCAGGGTGTGCTCGGGGGCGTCCTCCGAGGCTCCGCGGTGGGCGACGACCTGGATGCTGTGCTGCCGTGCTTGGGTCACCGCGTCATGGTGCCATCGTGACGGGGTAGACGGGTGTTCGACGGGGACCGTTCCGGGGTCTCCGCCAGGCACGTCCGTAATGTCCGTAGTAAAGGTTGGCGGGCAGATACACAGGTCCTGCTTACAGTGGTCTGACGTGCTGTGGGAAAAGCTGACCGCAGACACGTGCACAGCGGACTCTTGCCGAAGACCGAGTGGAACCGAGGAGAAAGAGTTGTGAGCACCGAGAACGAGGGCACCGCGGGCCCCGCCGTCCCGTCCGTACCTCCCGTACCGGATGCCGCTCCCGCGGGCACACCCGCGTCCGCTCCGCGAGAGGTCGCACGAGAGGCCGCGTCCGAGCCGACGGACCCGCAGCAGCCGGGACAGCAGCAGCACGGTCACCAGCCCCCGCCCCCGCCCGCGGGGACCCCTGCCTCGCATGACGCCGCCCCGGGGACGCCCGCCCCGCAGATGCCGGGAGCGGCGCCGGAGCAGCCCGCGGGCGCCCCGCCTCGGCCCGGCGAGGCCGCGCCGTCCCCGTACACGGCTCCCGCCCCCGCCTACCCCGCGCCGGAGTACGCGGCGCCCGCACCGCCCCCGGGCCCCGTCCCGGCCGGCGCGTCCGTGGGCGCGCCCACCGCGGCGCAGCCCGCCGGGGCCGGCTGGCCCCCGCCCCCGCCCGCGCTCCCCTCCTACGGAGGCGGCGGTGACGGCGCCGTCTGGGGCGCGCCGGTGCCGGGCCACGAACCGAAGCCTCCGCGCGGTCGCGGGGGCGGGCTGATCGCCGCCGTGCTCGTGGCCGCGCTCGTCGCGGGCGGCGTCGGCGGCGGCATCGGCTACTGGGCGGCGGAGAACAACGGCGGAGCCACGGATTCCACGACCGTCTCCGCCGCGGACACCCCGCAGGAGGTCAAGCGGGACGCGGGTACGGTCGCCTCGGTGGCCGCCAAGTCACTGCCGAGCGTCGTCACCATCGAGGCGAAGGGCGGCAACGGCGAGGGCGGTACGGGCACCGGCTTCGTCTACGACAAGGAAGGCCACATCCTCACCAACAATCACGTGGTGGCCTCCGCGGCCCAGGGCGGTGACCTGACGGCGACCTTCTCCAACGGCAAGAAGTACAACGCCGAGGTCGTCGGCCGGGCCGAGGGCTACGACGTGGCGGTCGTGAAGCTGAAGAACGCGCCCTCCGGTCTCACCCCTCTCCCCCTCGCCAACTCGGAGCAGGTGGCGGTGGGCGACACGACGATCGCGATCGGCGCGCCCTTCGGCCTCTCCAACACGGTGACGACGGGCATCATCAGCGCCAAGAACCGCCCGGTCGCCTCCGGCGACGGCTCGGGCTCCGGCAACTCGTACATGAGCGCCCTCCAGACGGACGCGTCGATCAACCCCGGCAACTCCGGCGGCCCGCTGCTGGACGCGCGGGGCGCGGTCATCGGCATCAACTCGGCCATCCAGTCGGCGGGCAGCGGCGGCCTGGGCCAGTCCCAGGCGGGCTCGATCGGCCTCGGCTTCGCCATCCCGGTCAACCAGGCGAAGAACGTCGCCGAGCAGCTCATCAGGACGGGCAAGCCGGTCTACCCGGTGATCGGCGCGACGGTCACGATGACCGAGTCGAGCGAGGGCGCCACGATCGCCGCGAACGGCGAGGGCGGTACGCCCGCGGTCTCCCCGAACGGCCCTGCGGCCAAGGCGGGCCTGAAGGCCGGTGACGTCATCACGAAGTTCAACAACATCCCGATCGACAGCGGCCCGACCCTGATCGGCCAGATCTGGACCCACCAGCCGGGCGACAAGGTCACGATCACCTACAAGCGCGGCGGCAAGGAGTCCACGGCCCAGGTCACGCTGGGCGAACGCGAAGGCGAAAGCTGAGGCCGAGCACCGGACCCGGTGCCGAAGCCGGCGCCGGGACTGGTGCCGGCTCAGGAACCGGGCCCGGTGCTCGGCTTAGGCACCGACGCGGGCGGCGACCGGCCCGAGCCACCTCCCCGGCTCCCCAGTGCCCCGTCACCGCAGATGAGGCGGGGCACCGGCCATCCCGGCGCCCCGCCTCCGCGCGTTCCGTACGGCGGCCGTGGCCGACCGCTTCACGGGTGGTGCCTACTGCAGCCCCAGCGCCTCCATCAGCCTGCTGATGGCCTCGATCACCGGCGCCCCGGCGCCACCCACCAGCGCGGCGACTCCGCCGATACCGGCCAGGGCCTGACGGAATCTCTGCCGGTCCACCGGGCCGTCATGGTTGATGACGCTCAGCGAGTCGTCGATGAGGGCCCGGTCCGCGTCCGGCACATGATTCCGCAGCTCCCACGCCGCGTTGATCATCTGCTGGTGGGCCGCTCGTGCGTCGACCGGGCCCTGGCTCTTGATGATGCCGATGTTGAAGTTGCCGAACTGCGTGACGCTGTCGCCGCTCACGTGGTCACCTTGCCTACGTTGTGGTCACCGACCTGGTAGATGCTGTCGCCGTTGATGTTGAAGGTCTGCATCTCGTAGCGGAACTGGACCTCCGGGTTGTCCATCGCTTCCATGATCTGGTGGAAGACCTGGTCCATCTGCTTCTTGTCGTCACTCGTGAGCGCCGTCTGCGGAGTTCCCGACGTCGTGAGTTCCAGGACGTGCAGGGTCGGCGCGGCCAGGGTCCGCTGCAGCGCGATGACGCCACGCGCGATCAGCCCGAGGGCGAGCAGCAAGATCAGGGTGCCGAAAAGCGTGGACGCCTGCATGATCCCGAATGCGATGAGCATCAGGAAGAGATCACGCACGAGAGTTTTCGCGAAGTGCATTTTCGCCTTGCGGCGATCGGGCACGAGTTCCTTCATAGAGGTCCGGGCGATGTTGCGCAGCGGATACGTCTCCGCCCCCACCCAGAGGATCCCTCTGCTGACCTGGACTTCCGTCATGCCGCGTGAGTACGACACGTGCCTTCCCCCATTCGCCCGGCAGGGCGCTTTGTGCGAGACGTGCAGCGCCATTGGGACTCGGCGCCGTAGATGATATCCAGGGATGGTATTACCGCAGCCGTGAAAATCAACCGATTTCGTCAACTATTTCGATAGTGGGCGCTTTGTGTTCGGGTTCATGATTTTCATGACTGAATTATTTCGCCGATGACTGTTCGTTCGGGCGAGAGATCCCCGAGTCATCCACGCGGACGGGCCCCGCCCCGGTGGCCACCGGACCCCGGCTCGCCCGGCGCCCCTCTTCGCCCGCCGCCCCCTCGCACGCGCACGCGACGCCTGGAGGGCCTGCCGGCCTCCGCGGACCCGGGGCCCTCCGGTGCCCAGGCCCCCGCACCTACGGTCATCGCTCCTTGGCGTAATTCACGATGTAACTGATGGTCAACAGCACGCCGAGCATCCCCACCGCGAGCAGTCCGACGACCTTGAGGACGCCCATGCCGTCCGCGGCACCCCGGATCGAGCCGGCGATTCCCCCGACGGCTACGCATATCCCGAGGACGAACATGCGTGATCCACGCGGTTTGAACCAGTGCCAAGGACGGAGACGGCGGCGGCCGGCGTCGCCGTCGGCGCGCGTATCGCGTGCAGGTGTCATCCGGCGTCAGCCCCAGTGCCTGGGCGTCGCGGGTCCGTCGTACGGGACGATGCTGTTCGCACCCGGATCCGTCGAACTCGTCGGCGCGGAGGTGACCTTCTTCCGGCTGTCGCAGACGGCGGTGTTGACCGCTCGTACGTTGCGGCAGTCCGAGGTGTGGCTGGTCATCCGATGTCCTCTCCGACCGGTCCCGTACGAACGCGCTCGGGGCGCCGCTGCTCCGACCCGGTTCGGCGCACTCCACGACCACCCGAGTGGCTTTGGCGGTCGGCCAACTCCACCGGCCTCGTGCCCTCCCCCAGGTGAGCAAGCTCGTACGCCGCATCGCGGAGGGCCGCGAACGGCCCCGGTACGACAGGCTCGTTCCACAGCAGCCTCAACCGTACCCACAACCCACAGGAGCTGGTCCACGCGGGATGCCCACCTCACAGCGCGACGCACCCCAGCCGGGCAGCCGGTGGGCTGCGGTCGACGGGTCGTCACCTGGCCGCCCACCCCGCAGAGGCGGAGGAGCTTGAGCTGCCGCCCGGGACCTCCGTACTCCTGCTCCGCGAGACGTCGTACGACCTCGACGACCGCGTCGTGGAGATGGAGAGGTGGTGAGTGCGGTGCGCCGGCGCATCATCGTTATCACCGCTGTCCACGCGCCCTCCGCCCACTTCCTGCCGGACGCGTACAAGTCCTTGTGCGAGCAGGACTTGCCCGAGGGGTGGGAGTGGCACTGGCTGGTCCAGGAGGACGGCCGGAGCGACGAGGTCGCCCCGTACCTCCCGGACGATCCGCGGGTGACCTTCACCCAGGGCCGGCCCGGTGGCCCCGGCACCGCCCGTACGCTCGCGCTCGCGGTGGCGGACGGCGAGTACGTGAAGGTCCTCGACGCCGATGACCAGTTGGCGGCGGGGGCGCTTGCCCGCGACCTGGCCGCACTCGAAGCCGATCCGACCATCGGGTGGGCGACTTCGAGGGTGCTGGACCTGCTGCCCGACGGCTCCACGGCCGGTATCCCGGGCGATCCGGACGAGGGCCCGATGGAGCGCGGAGCGTACTGGACCACTGGTCGTCGCACGACTACCGCGCCCCGGTCCACCCGGCGACCCTCTTCGCCCGACGCCATCTCGTCCTCGCGCTCGGCGGCTGGATGGCCCTGCCGGCCTCCGAGGACACCGGGCTGCTTCTCGCGCTGGACTCCGTCAGCCGCGGCTGGTTCTCGTCCGAGGTGGGGCTCCTGTACCGCAAGTGGCCCGGCCAGGCGACGGGCCAGGCGGCCCACACCGACCCGGCGGAGCGCGGCGCGCGGATGGCGGTGGTGGAGGCGCGGGCGCGGGCGCTCTCGTACGTGCGGTGGAGTTTTCCGGCCACCCCCGGTCTTGTGCCCTGAGCGCCCGAGCAGGATCAGAGCGTGAGTACGGGCCGGGTGGAGAGATCTTCGCAGAGGTCTTCGCCGTCCGGGCCGTATATGAACTCGGCCAGGGAAGGGTTGCGGTTCGCGGTGGCCAAGGGCAGCCACGCCAGCATGTGGCCGTATCCACCGCACACGGACTCGCCGCCGTCGCCACCGTGGACCGCAGTGATGTCGCTTGTCAGCTCCGTGCGGTAGGTGTCGTACGCGATACGCAGCCCGAAGCCGCTCAGCTGCTGATGCGGGCCGGTGCGGTCCCCGTACGGGATGCGGTCGAGGGGACAGTCATTTCCCCACCGGAACAGAGTGTCCGCGCCGGCGCCACAGGCGTGCTCCCACTCGTCGGGGCTCGGCATCCGTAGGCCACGTTCCGCGAGGACGGTCGGCACGTCGGCGGGCGGTTCGGTCAGGTTCTCGTCCTCCACGGCCATGAGCACCGTGGCCAGGACGACACTCCTGTGCGGGCTGAGTATTCCGGTGAGGTGGGCTCGCAGATCGGACCCGTAGCCGAAACCCTGATCCAGGCTTTCCGCGTAGTCGGCGGTCTGCTCAGGTGTCGGCTGCCAGGCGCCGAGGTCGAGACCGAGGGTCACCGGACCGCCGGGTATCAGGGCGAACTCCTGCCCGTTCCGCTCGATCCGCACACGGTGCAGCGGAGTACCGAGGTGCTCAACGGTCTCGACGACGACCACACGGCCATCCACCTGGGAGGCCGCTTCCTGGGCGACGCGACGCGCGGCAGCCGGTTCGAAGAGCCGCCACTGGTCGAGACTGAGATCAGCGAGAGACATACGCCGCAGTGTCGCACTCAGGTCTGACACCGCCACTCGACCGTATCGACCGGTCACGGGCTGACCCGGCACCGCATGGACGACCTCGCGGATGGCGCTGGATATGACCATGTCCGCCGTCTCGACCAGCCGCCGTTGGCGGGATGGGGAGCATGAACACGGATGAATCGCAGCTCCACGCCGTCCACTTCACATGGTGGAGGGCACCCATGGTCGCCACCGCGCTGGGTCTTCCGATTCTCCTCTGGGCGCGCTTCGAACTCCTCGGCGACGGATACGACGACGTCATGCGGCCGCTGATGGTCACGGTCGTGATCCTGCTCGCCATCGCGTACGGGGCCTCATTCATTCCGATTGCTTATGTCCTGCTGTTGTTCGTTGCGGCCGCAGTCGCCATCTGACGGCCCTCGGAACCCTGGCGGGGTGGCGAGCGGGACTTCTTCCTTCCTGCCGCCCGACGCGACGGCGACGCCGAGTCGCCGAGCACGTCGAACCGGAGGGCACCGTCCGTCCTCCGGCCAGGCATACGCACCCGAGCCGGGCAGCCGGTAGGCTGTAGCCGCTCCGTCGCTGGTGGGCGGGGCGTGGGTGGGTTGCCCGAGCGGCCTAAGGGAACGGTCTTGAAAACCGTCGTGGCAGCGATGTCACCGTGGGTTCAAATCCCACACCCACCGCAAATGAACGGCCCCTGAGCAGGCATTTTAGCTGAGGGGCCGTTCAGCTATATCTATCCGTTGTTATCCGTGCTTCCCCCTTGTTTACCGTCCCCTCGGGCACGATGGGGTCACGCGAGGGGGAGAGACATGGCGGATCTCGCTGCATGGCTTGGTGGGGTGGGCGGCGCGGTGGGAGCCCTCGGAGGGCCTGCCGGGCTATGGGCGGCCTGGAACCAGCACCAAACCAACAGACGTCGGCGCTTCGGCCCCCCAGAAGAGTTGGTGGGGCTGTTGGCAAAGGTGATTGATGTGGCGGGTGACATCATGTACACCTATCGCTCCGAGGAGTGGCTTACCGAAGCAGGTCTCCCGGCCCTCCAAGATCGTCTTGATGAACTGCGGCATCTGGTGCGCGACGAAACCCTCGTGGCCGACCTAACGCTCGTCAGCGCGCAGGCGTCGCTGACTCTCTCCGCCGTTTCCTACCCCATGGACAGTCCCGAGCGACGAGCATCGGTCGTCGCTCAGCAGTCTCAACGTGCAGGGAAGCTTGAGGACTTTGCCAAGACTGCGTTGGTGACTCTGCGAAAGCGATTGTGACTACGGCGGCGGGTCCTACAGCTCATCCCATCACCCGCCTTGGCTGCCATCCCGTCTGCCGTCGTCCCACACACCGTGGAGCGGACGTGGTTCATGGCGTCCAGGTGGAGCGCGCCACTGTACGAACGACCTGGATGCCCAGGGGCCACTCTGGCGACAGTCGGACGAGTAGCGACGACTTGGGGCCAGTGAGCGGAGCGCCCATGGCGGGCTCGGCCCCATCGCGGCAGCAGCCAGATCCCCATCAGCCACGGTCATGAGTTTGGTCCGCTCACGCGGGATCATCCGTGACGGCGTCGGTACGGCGGCCGGCCTTCGACTGCGGTCATGCCCGGAAGGCTCGGCCACGCCTCCCCCACTCCTCTCGTAGCCAGCCCTTTACTACGTTCGCAACGACTTATGGGGGTGGTCGGCAGTGCGCCCGCCATGTAAACCGCTCACCGCTTCCGCCTCGCCGACTTCGTCCACCTGCCCAACTTCCCCTTCCCTTCTGCTGTTTCGCTCCGGGCTTTCCGGTCCGGTCGCATGCAACCAGCCAAAGCGCACACCCCTCCCGAACGGTCATGCCGCTCCCCTCCCACCTGTAAACAAATCCGTGCGAAAGGCGGATTGTCACGACAAGCCTGTGGATAAGGAAAAGTGATTCCGTGAACAGGCTGGCGCGGGCTGGGTGAAGTGGCAATTATGTAAATAGATATTGCATTGCAAAACATCCCATCCCTACTGGCCGAAGCGGCCGAAGGGGTGAGCTGTCCAAAGTTTCTTTACTGGATCAAGGCGGCCCGCTGGCGAGGGCCGCGCGGCACGGCGGCCCCAGGCCGCCGACTCTATGCCTCCGCCACCGCCCGCGACGGCCCCCGCCCGCTCGCGCCGCAAAAGACCGAGAAGCGGACAGTCAGACCCGCGAAGAATCCTGCCAGCCGCCCCACGGCGAGCACGGCCAACAGAAGCGGGACGCATGCCAAGCCCGCACCGGTCAACGCGGATTGCCATTCAACTCGCCGCAACCCGGGCAGCCGACCTCCTGCCCATTCGTCAGGCGAGGCTGGCGGTAGCGCTCAGGCTGCAACGTGGCCAAGGCCGTGACGGAATAGGGAAGCGTTGCCGGGGCCGGTGGGTGGTTGCTGGAGGCACACGTGGCGGGTGCTCGGTCGGCGCACCCGCCGTCGTGGCCGACTTTCTATGGCTGAGGTCGTCAACGGCACGGGTCAGCTGATCAGAGAAGGCAGCGCGGTCCGGAGCTACGCGGACGTGGTGTGGGTGAAGCCCAGATAGGCCAGTCCTTCGGACTGACACAGGCGGTCTGAGGGGCCGTCGACCTCGGTCTGGAGGAGCTGGTAGGCGGCGCCGTGAGATTGGCCCCAGTGCATGGCGGCCCGCCACAAGACGCGACCTAGTCCCCGACCCCGGGCCTCGGGCAGGACAGCAAAGTACTGGGGCATCAGCTGGGGTCGTCCGATGGCGTCAGGACGTACGTCCATGGGGCCGATCGCGCCCACGACGCGGTCCGCGATGGCGGCGACGAGGACCGGGCCGCACCGGCCGGCCTGCATCCGGGTGTGGAGGAAGGTCAAGCCTTCGCCCGCCATGGCCTCGGCGAACGGCGCGAACGTCTCCTGCACGGCGGTCGGCCAGTCGGTGACGGGGCGGACCGGACCGTCCGTGGTGGGGCAGGGGCCGGTGGCGAAATCTTTCAACTGGATACGGGTGCCGCGCGGGTGTGTGGTCTCGGGACCGAGGGGGCGTACGACCCTGGCGTTCACCACGTCGTGCCTGGCGGCGAGCTTGGCGACCAGCTCGGTGGCCTCTTCTGTGACGCTGTCGGGGAACCCGTAGGCGAAGACCTTCACGGTGCCCCGTCCGTGCCGCATCAGGGTGGGGATGAGGGTGTGCTCGCGCTGGTGCACCACGTCGTCGCGTAGGACCCTCTCGTCCTTCTCGCCGCCCCAGCGCCGGTCCTTGTCGTAGGGCAGGAAATCCCCGGTGTCGGCCACTCGCACGATGTCTTCGAAGATGTCGACGGTCAGTGCGTCGGGGTGGATGGGACCGAGGGTCGGCACGATGGGCGCGGTCAGTTGAGGCCGGAGCCAGTCCCAGCGGAAGTACATGTGCGGCACCCTAACGGCTGGCCGACCTGGGCTCAGCCCCCGACGCGAACACGCCGAGGGCTGAACGGAGTTGACTGGTTCAGGTCGGTCAGTGTGGGTTGTCGTCACCGGCATCGCAGGAGCACTCCGCGCTCTCCACGATCATGTCGAGGTCCTGGACGGCGGTGATTGACGGGGTCGCGACGGGCGGGGCGGCGCGGCGGGCCGAGGCCGGCGGGCTGGGGAGGATGGTCACCGGTACGGGCGGGGTCATGAGGCGTTCTCCTTGTCTCCGTGCTGGCAGTAGCTGTGCAGCGGCGCCTTCGCCTCCTGGTAGTGCTTGGCCAGGGGGCGACAGACCCGGCAGGTGCCGGACAGGGCGCAGCCCTCGCACCCACCGGTGCGAAGCATGAGGCGGTCGGCGATGGCGCCGAGCCGGGTGAGGCCGTCGATGCCTTCGGCCATGAGGTCGATCTGGTCGTCGCGGCCGACCTTGCAGATCGAGACCTTGGCGTGCGGGTCGGCGTGGAAGAACGTGTGTCCTGCGTTGCAGCCGGAGAACGGCTTGCGCTGTCGCAGATGGGCGGCGGACTGGGCGAGCAGCGGCTCACCGCCGCCGTAGATCGTGGGCGTCATGTTCGTGTACGCGTGGTTCTCGACGTTCCACTCGTCGGCGAGGGCGGCCATCTCGTCGGCTTCGGAGGCGTTGTCCTCGGTCACCACGACGTTGATCCGCAGCGGCAGCCCCGCCTCACGTGCGGCGTCCGTGCCGCGCCGGAACGCCTTCCACGCGCCACGGCGCTGGGTGAGCGTGTCGAAGGACTCTTCGCTCGCCCCGTACATGCTGACGACCAGGCGGTAGGGCGGGCAGTCGCGGAAGAGCTTGAGTAGATCGGGCCGCCAGAGCAGCGAGCCGTTGGTGGAGATGGTGAGCATCATCCCGGCCTGCCAGGCGTACCGGTAGGCGTCTTGGAAGTGGGGGTCCATGGTGGGTTCGCCGCCGGTGATCTGGAGCCAGAGGACGCCGGCGTCGCGCATGATGTCCAGGAGCCGCACCTTTTCGTCCCAGCCGAGGCCGGAGAAGGGCCGCTCGCCGAGGTAGCAGTGCTTGCATCCGAAGTTGCAGCCGAGGTTGATCTCCCAGGAGGCCCGGCAGTAGCCGTACGGGGACGGCTCGCGCACCAGCACCGTGTCCTGCGCGGTCTGGCCACCCAGGTGCAGGTCCCAGAGGTCGGCGGCGGTCTGCACCGCCCAGGCGGGGAGCGACTCACCGTCGGTGGCGGCCTGGTGCAGGCCCTCGTAGTGGTCGGCGGAGATGCGGGCGCCGGCTCGTGCTCCCGGCTTGAGGAGAAGGTGTCCGTCGAGGAACGGGGAGGCGATCAGAGCGTGGGCCATCGGTGGCCCTCCTTCCGAATCACGGAGCGGGACAGCGAACGGGACTCCTGGCGGCCGGCGCGGCAGTGGATCTCGCCCAGCCCGTTGCAGGTGCCGCAGGTTCTGCCGGACGAATTGGCGCCACTGCCACCGCAGTTCCCGCACTGTTCGTTGCGAGGCGAGCGAGGGCGCCGGGACTTGTGCGGGCTCGCGATCAGTTGGTGCACGGGACCTCCTCCAGGGCGTCTTCCCAGGTGTGCTGTGCGGTGTGGTCGGCGAACAGACAGCAGCCCTCGCCGTCAGGGCCCGGGGCGGTCACCGGGCAGTCCGGCAGTACGACGAGTTCCGTCTCGTCCGTCCCGTGCCAGCGGAGCCACAGTGCGGTCCCGTACGCGCAGGCGTCGGTGAGGAGACCGGAGTGCTGCCCGTCGTCGTGCGCGGACAGCAGGCACTGCACCGCTCTGTCGATGCAGATGTCGGCCGACCTCTCCCGCGCTTCCCGCGCCAGATCGAGTGGCACCCCGCGCCAGTGCACGCACCGCATCACGACACCATCCGGAAGGATGCGACGGCCTTCCGGGCCTGCCGTGAGCACCGGGGGCAGTCGCAAGGCGGGTAGCGGCCCGGGTTCTCCGGGACCACCGGGTCCTCGCCCACGCGTACCTCCGTGAGAGGCCCCCACGTCTGGCCGGAGTCGCGGGAGACCCGCAACGTCATCCGTACCTCGTCCTGTCCGTTCGCCATGGCCAGGAGCATCGCGATCCGCGGGCCCGGCCAGAAAGGCCAAGCGGATTACCCAACTTGGGTAATATCACCCTCGGTTGGCCAAGTGCAGCGATGCGTAGTCCTCATGCCGGAGCGTGCCCGATGCCCGAGCCATCTCGCTCGAAGGAACTCCCGGTCAGCCTGCTCACGGACCCAGTGATGATCGAGGCATGCCGGGCCAGAGACTTCGGCCGCGTCTTTCAGCTGCTCAAGGCACGAGCAGGCATCTATCCGTCGATGATCGCGCGCCGCTGCGACCTGACCCCGAGCCGCGTGGGCGAGGTGATCGCCGGACGGCGGCAGCTGCTGCACATGGACGTGATCGAACGGATCTCGGACGGACTGCGAATCCCCGGGCACATGCTCGGCCTTGCCCGACGCTCCTGGGAGACGCCGCCCAATCCGACAGTCATGCCCCGCGAACCGGCCGAGGAGCCGGCCCCTTCAGCCGTCGAGCCGCCGATTGCCGGACTACCGGGGGCGGACGAAGATGCCCGATCCCCAGCCGCCGATACGGAACTCTCCGCCAGGCTCGCTCGTCACGCGGCGGAGACCAACGTCAACACGCTCGTACTGGAGCAGTTCGATGCTGATGTTGACCGACTTGCCCGGGACTTCGTCAGTCGGCCCCTGCCTCTTCTGATCCCGGAGATTCGCACAGCTCAGGGTGGAGTGTTCCAGTTGCTGGGGGGCCGACAGCACCCCAGTCAGACCCGTCACCTGTACGTGATTGCGGGGTGGCTATCCGGTCTTGCGGCCCATGCGTCGCTTGACCTGGGGGACCGCTCCGCCGCAACTACACATGTTCGCACTGTGGTGCAGTGCGCGGAGATCTCGGAGCACTCACCGTTACGCGCATGGGCACGGTCGTTCCAGTCACTGGCCGCTTACTGGGCAGGGGACTACCGGCGGGCAGGAGACCTTGCGCAGGCCGGGCACAGCGAGGGTCGAGGCACCGGTACCGGAACGATCAAGGCTCGGCTGCTGAGCTTGGAGGCACGGGCCCGCGCAGCCGAAGGGGACAACCACAGTGCGCTGAGGGTACTTGCACTGGCACACGAGGCACGAGGTGATGCGGGACCCGACGAGTTGCCTGGGGTCTTCTCGTTCCCCGAGGCCAAGCAGTGGGCCTACGCCGGGACCACCCTGTTGGCCGTTGGGGGCGACAAGCAGATCCGGCACGCTATAAGCGCGTCCAATCGTGCCGTGGAGCTGTACCAGGCCGGGCCGGAAGGCGACCGCTCCCCAGGCGATCTACAGGCCGCCCATCTGGACCTGGCCACGGCGTACCTTGCCAGCGGTGACGTCGAGGGAGCCGGTGCGAAGCTGTCGGAGGTGTTCGGCGCCGAGGGTTACACGGCGAGTATCACCATCAGGCTTCGCAATCTGGCCGCGCTCCTCGGAAGCGAGCCGTACCGTGGCGCACAGTCGGCAGTTGATCTCCGCGCGCACATTCACGAGGTGACCGTCCGGCCCGCTCTCGCCAGCAACCCTACGGAGCCCCGATGACCGCCCAGCCCACACATGATCATTTGGTCACCGATCGCAGCCTTCTTTCCACCAAGGCTTACGGCACGGGTCAGCACCTGGCCGCCCGTCAGTCCCTCTATCAATGGCAGACTCCGAGCCACGACCTTCCGGGCATCGTCGTGAACGAACTCGCCGACGTACGCGGTGTGGTCGCTGACGTGGGTTGCGGTAACGGGAAGTTCGTCGTTCGGGTGCGGGACGACCGTCCCGACCTGAACGTGCTGCCCATGGATGTCTCTCAGGGCATTCTCGGCGCCATCCCCGGAGCGGTTGTCGCGGACGTCCAACAGTTGCCCATTGCGGATGGAGCCCTCGGTGCGGTTCTTGCGCTGCACATGCTGTACCACGTCGAGAACCAGGTCCAGGCCGTAAGGGAGTTTGGCCGCGTACTGGCACCCGGCGGCATCGCGATTGTCTCCACGAACAGTCAGACCGACAAGCGAGAACTGGAGCACCTTTGGCGCCAGGCCGCAGGCGATGTGCTGGGCATCCGAGAGGGCCCGGCCCGAGTGCAGCTGTCCGCCCGCTTCACCCTGGAGGACGCGCCAGCGATCCTCGGTACGGTCTTCGGCGAGATCCGCACGATCCCCCTTCCCGGGGTGATCGAGGTGACCGAAGCTGAACCGGTCGTCGCGCACTTGGCCTCGTACGAAGCCTGGGCCGACAAGATGGGCGTTCCGTTCCGGGAGACGATCGAGCGCGCGCGGGAGCGGGTTGACGAGACCATTCGGGCAGAGGGCGTCTTCCGCGTCACTTGTCTTGGGGGCATGCTCGTCTGCCGATGAGCCCTGCTACCTCGCACCTCTGCGCGTCGCTGCCCTCAAGCCGCAACCACACACACGCAGAAGAGGGATACGCCATAGAGCGCCCGCAAAGGTCTTGAGGCAGAGCGTGACGTCCTCGACGGATTGATCCGCGCACTGGGTCACACTCCGGTGCGATTTGAGGACTTTTCTGTACAGAACACCCCTAGTCGGGAGGCATGTCTGAAGGCCCTGGCATCCGCGGATGTATGACCCTTCCTCCTTGGCCCGATCTACGGCCACGTCTTCCCCGAGACAGGGAAATCGGCTACGCACGACGAATGGGTGACTGCGCAGGCCGCAGGCATGCCCAGGATCGTCTACCGCAAGCAAGACGTAATGTTCGAACCGGATCAGCACAAGTTTGTACGGGTCGTGGAAGCCTGCGTCACTGGGGTGTTCCGCGACTCCTTCCACACTTCAACAGACCTGATGAACAAGGTAGTGGAGAAGGTCAAAGAGCTGGAGTCAGCCGCCTCTGCTTTGGCCTTCACCAAGCTTGGGCAGCAACCCAACCATCCACTGGGCCTCGGACAGTACGGCTTCCCAGATCGTCAGCAACCACGATTCCGTGCTGGAACTGCACGTCGTTCCGCTGGATGTCCCCGGCTGCTCAGCGCGGGAACTGGATCAACTGGGAGCGTCGCTGGTGGACCGAATCCGGACTACTCGGACGGTCGGGAGCGAAGTCGCGCTGCACCCCGTCAGGTCTGATGGGTACGTAGCCGTCGGCTTTCCCACCAGTCGGCCACGGCCGTGGGGCACGCCCCAGCGGGGCGAGCTCGTGGAGTGCCTTCTCTACAAGACTGGACAGCTCTCCACCCACGCTCCGTTGCCCCGGGACGGCCTCGCGCAATGTTGGATCCTGATGCCCTGCCTCAGCAGGTCGCCGACCTACTGAGATTTTCCGGGGCTCTGAATATCGTCCAGGCGGACCGCAGCGTGGTGGCGGCCGGCGTGTCGGCCGGCCACCTCGCGCAAGCGCTGATCTTGCAGGCTGGCAGGTAGCACCGAACCGAGCGGGTGGACCAGGTGTGGACCGTCCCAGTCGGCGAAAGCGCGGAAGGCGGGTAGGGGCCAGGTCAGCCACGGTGAAGGCGCTCACCGCAGCACTCTCTTGAAAACCGTCGTGGCAGCGATGTCACCGTGGGTTCACATCCCACACCCACCGCCACGTCGGCGAACGTGCCGGTTGCGAGGGGTACTCCGGAAACGGGGTGCCCCTTCGTCGTGCCACCGGTCTCACCTCCTCGCTGCCCTTGCCCCTGGGATGCCGCCGACAGCTCTGTGGCGAAGCGAGTTCCAGGGGCCCCGGGCCCACAGGGCGCGTCCTCGTTCAGTCCGTGCGGCCCGTTGCCGCGACCGTTAGGCCCAGGCCGATCATCGCGAAGCCGCCGGCGCCGCCCATCAGGGACAGGCGGCGGGGGGAGCGGGCGAACCAGCCGCGGGCGGCTGCGGCGCCGAGGCCCCAGAGGGTGTCGGTGATCAGGCTGATGCCGACCGGGACCAGGCCGAGCAGCAGCATCTGCGTGGGGACCTGGCCGGCGGAGTGGTTCACGAACTGTGGCAGTACGGCGGCGAAGAACACCAGGCTCTTGGGGTTGGTGACGCCGACGACGACGCCCTCGCCGATCGTGCGCGGGGCTCCGCGCGTGGCGACCGGTTGCGGGTCGCCGGGCTGCGGTGCTCCCGCCTTGCGGTGGCGGAACGCCTGTACGCCCAGGTGGATCAGGTAGGCCGCGCCCGCGAGCTTCACCGTCAGGAACACGGTCGCCGACCGTTCGACGAGCGCCCCTATCCCCAGCGAGACCGCCACCACCAGGGCGTACGTACCGATCACATTGCCCAGCACCGTGGCCACCGCGCTGCGGCGGCCGTGGGCCAGCGCCCGGCCGATCACGAAGAGGACGCTCGGTCCCGGGATCACGATCATGAGCAGGGACATCGCGGTGAACGCCAGCAGGCGGTCGGTGGAGACCATGCGCTTACCTCCGGCTCGTGGTCGCGGTCGGTGGTCGGCGACTGGCGACCAGCGTAGGGGGCGGTGCCGTTCCGGCGGGGTGTTTTCCCGGTCGGCGCAGGCTCATGCGGGGGTTCGGCGCAGTACCAGGGTGAGGAAGCCGAAGCTCTCGCGGTAGCCGCGCAGCCACTGCGAGCGGTGGGTGGCGGCGATGTCCAGGATCTCGGCGCTGTCCGGGTCCTCGGGGTGGTCCAGCGCCCAGGCCGCCAGGGATCCGGTCCAGCACCACTCGAAGTCGTCCAGTTCCTGGCGGGTGCTGAGGTGCCCGAAGACCGGGGTCCAGCCGTGGGCGGCGACCCGGTCCATGGTGGTCGCCAGGTCCTCGTACTCGCCCAGCAGTTCGCGGGCCTCCGCGCCGGGTTCGCGTTCCCAGTAGGCGTCGCCGACCAGGACGCGGCCGTCCGGGGCGAGATGGCGGCGGGCGGCGTCGAGGGTGGGCAGGAGGCCGCCGAAGGCGTGGGTGGCGCCGACGCTGAGGACCGCGTCGAAGAGGTGGGGGGAGGTGAACTCCGCGGCGTCCGCGTGGTGGAGGACCAGCCGTTGCCCCACCCCCAGACCGGCCGCCTCCTTCCGGGCCCTGGCCAGGGACGGCGCCGAGGTGTCGACGCCCTCGGCGGTCACCCCGGGGTGCTCGGCCAGGGTGCGCAGGAGCCAGGCCGCCTCGCCGCAGCCGAGGTCCAGTACGCGTTCGCCGCCCCGGTCCACGGTCCGCCGGAGCAGCCGGCGTACCGACTCGTCGTCGAGGGGGCTGTTGACGGGGTGACCGGCGCGGGACAGCCGGGAGATCTTGTCACGGTCCATGGCGCGCAGCCTGGCAGCGTGGGGTGTTCGGCGCATCTCATTTGGGCGCGGCCCCGGCCCGCGCGTCAGACCGTGGCCAGCAGCAGGTCCTCGCCTGTCGAGGGGCGGAGGCCGTCGGTCCGGTCGGCGAAGCGGCGGCGGGCGAACTCCGTTCCCGGTACGTGTTCCACGGTGCGGAATCCGGCGTCCCGGGCCAGTGCCAGCATCTCCCCCGGGGTGTAGAAGCTGACGAACGGCGTTCCGGAGGCCCGTGCCCGGGGCGCCGTCGCCGCGAGGGCGGGGCGGTCGGCGGGGTCGAGGAGTTCGGCAGGGAGCAGGAAGGTCAGGGCGAGCGTCGAGCCGGGGGCGAGCCCGGCGAGCCGGCGCAGGGTGGCCGCGGTGGCGTCCCGGGTGAGGTACTGGGTGACGCCCGTCGAGGCGACGACCGCGGGCAGCCCGGGGTCGAAGCCGGCGGCGGACAGCAGGCTCCACCAGTCCTCGTCCGCCTCGAAGTCGACCGGCACCAGCCGCAGCCGGTCGGGGACCCCGTATCCCAGCTCGGTCAGGCGCCGCCGCTTCCAGAGCTGGGCGCCCGGCCGGTCGATCTCGAAGACGCGCAGCCGGGCGGCGAGTTCGGGTCTGCGCTGGGTGAAGGTGTCCAGTCCCGCCCCCAGGACGACGTACTGGGTGACCCCGTGCCCGGCCCGTTCCGTGACCAGGTCCTCGATGAAACGGGCGCGCGCCACGACGGCCGCCCGGAAGCCGCTGGTGGCGTCCGGATCCATGTCGGGGCGGCGCCGCCAGTCGTCGCCGGGGTCCGCCAGCCGCAGCCCGATCTCGTCCTCGAACACCGGGGGCGGCGCGTCCACCTGTACGTGCAGGGCCCGCCAGAGGGCCACCCGGACCGCGCTGCTGTCCGGGACCTCGGCCGTCGCGGATGTCGTGTCCTCGGGGGCCGTGCCGTTCCGGTCCGCGGTCATGTGCGGTCTCCTCGCGCTCGGTCGGTCCTCGCCGGATTCTGGGGGATCCGCCGGGGCGTGAGGGGCGCGTCGCGGGGGTGCGGCGGAGGTGTACGTCCGTATGGCGGAATGGATTTTCTGTTGCACCTGTGTTGTATCTATGATGCGTGCATGCCGCCCGTGCCCGCTCCCGCCGTCCCCCTCAAACAACCTCCCGCCGCCGACCGTGTCTACAGCCATGTCAAGGAAGCCGTACTCGAACGCCGTTACGAGGGCGGGACGCTGCTCACCGAAGGGGAGCTGGCCGAGGCCGTCGGGGTCTCCCGTACCCCCGTGCGCGAGGCCCTGCTCAAGCTGGAGGTCGAGGGGCTGATCAAGCTCTATCCGAAGAAGGGCGCGCTCGTGCTCGCCGTCTCCGCGCAGGAGATCGCGGATGTCGTCGAGACCCGGCTGCTGGTCGAGGAGTTCGCCGTTCGGAAGGCCGTGCCCGCCTCCGCGGCGTTCCTCGCGCGGCTGGAGGAGCTGCTCGACGAGCAGCGGCTGCGGGCCGAGGAGGGGGATCTCGGCGCCGTCGCCGTGTCCGACCGGTGCTTCCACGCCGAGATCGTCCGCAACGCGGGCAACCAGATCCTCTCCAAGCTGTACGACCAGCTCAGGGACCGGCAGCTGCGGATGGGCGTCGCCGTGCTGGAGGCGCACCCCGACCGGATCGCCAAGAACGTCACCGAGCACGCCGAACTGCTCGACGCCATCAGGGCGGGCGACGCCGACGGCGCCGCCGCCTGTGTGCGCCGCCATGTCAGCCGGGTCAAGGTGCTGGTCCGGGGTACGGACCGGTGAGCGCCGCCTCCGTCACCCTGCCCGGCGATCCGCCCGGCGGCCGGCGCGCCACCTGGATGTGGGGCATCGGCGTCGCCGTCTACTTCGTCGCCGTCATCTTCCGTACGAGCCTGGGCGTGGCCGGTCTCGACGCCGTCGAGCGCTTCCACATCAACGCCTCGGCGCTCTCGACGTTCTCGATCCTCCAGGTGCTCGTGTACGCGGGCATGCAGATACCCGTCGGCCTGATGGTCGACCGGCTGGGCACCAAGAAGGTGCTCACCCTCGGCGTCGTGCTTTTCACCGTCGGGCAGCTCGGCTTCGCGCTCTCGCCCTCGTACGGCACGGCGCTCGCCGCCCGCGCGCTCCTCGGCTGCGGCGACGCGATGACCTTCATCAGCGTGCTGCGGCTGGGCACCCGCTGGTTCCCGGCCCGGCGCGGGCCGATGATCGCGCAGGTCGCCGCGTTGTTCGGGATGGCGGGCAACCTCGTCTCCACCATCTTCATCTCCCGCACCCTGGGCTCGCTCGGCTGGGCCACGACGTTCGCCGGCAGCGCGCTGGCCGGGGTGGCCGTCCTCGTCCTGCTGCTGCTCTTCCTCAAGGACCACCCGGAGGGGCACGAGCCGCCGCCCGCCGAGCACGCGGGCGCCGCGTACGTACGGCGGCAGATCGCGGCGTCCTGGCGCGAGCCCGGCACCCGGCTGGGGATGTGGGTGCACTTCACCACCCAGTTCCCCGCGATGTTCTTCCTGCTGCTCTGGGGGCTGCCGTTCCTCGTCGAGGCGCAGGGCCTGTCCCGCGCCGCCGCGGGGGAGCTGCTGACCCTGATCGTGCTCTCCAACATGGTCGTCGGGCTGGTGTACGGCCAGGTCATCGCCCGCCACCACGCGGCCAGGGTGCCGCTCGCCCTCGGTACGGTCGGGGCGACCGCGCTGGTCTGGGCGGCGATCGTCCTGTACCCGGGCGACCACGCGCCGATGCCGCTGCTCGTCGCGCTCTGCGCGGTGCTCGGCGCCTGCGGGCCCGCGTCGATGATCGGCTTCGACTTCGCCCGGCCCGCGAACCCGCCCGAGCGTCAGGGCACGGCCTCCGGAATCGTCAACATGGGTGGTTTCACCGCCTCGATGACGACGCTTCTCGCGGTCGGTGTCCTGCTGGACGCCACCGGCGACAACTACCGGATCGCGTTCTCGACCGTCTTCGTCCTCCAGGCGGTCGGGATCGCGCAGATCCTGCGGCTGCGTTCGCGGACCGCGCGGCGCGAGCGGGAGCGGCTGGTGGCGAGCCGGGTGGAGGCCGTGCACGTACCCGTCTGACCCCGCCCGGCTGAGCCCCGGCGCCCGGTGCGGGTGCCGGTGCCGGTGCGTCTGCTCGGTGGTGCGGGTGGTCGGCGGTGCGTCTGCTCGGCGGTGCGGGTGGTCGGCGGTGCGGGTGCCGGCCCCGGCCGCACGGCCCGGACGCAGGGCCCCGGACGTACGGGCCTCGGACGTACGGGGCCAGGACGTACGGGCCCCGGGGGCTACGGCTACGGGGTGACGGCGAAGTTGCGCAGGATCGCCTCCGCCAGCTCCTGGTCGCCGTCCACCTTCAGCTCGTCCTCCACCGCCGCCGGCCGCACCCGTCCGCACGCCAGCCGGAAGTACGTCTCCCAGTCCGTCGCGAGCGTGACGATCGGGCCGAGCGAGGGCGAGCCGTCGATCGAGCCGCGGCCGTCCGCGTTCACCCGTACCGTACGGAGGAACTCCAGCGGGCCGCTGACGTCGATGACGACCGCCGAATTCGGCGGCGCGCCCGCGTCCTTGGCGACGACCTTCGGCAGCGCGGCCAGCAGCAGGTCACGGGTGACCAGGGCGCCGGGGGAGTCCAGGTTCCCGGGCTTGTTCAGCGCGGAGCGCAGGTCCTGCTCGTGCACCCAGATGTCGAACGCCCGCATCCGCATGGCCGTCTCCAGCGTCTGCTCGGCGCCGAGCGGCGCGCGCACCAGGGTGTCGGGCGCGCGGTTCTCGTTCCGGAGCTGCCGGTTGCGGCGGATGATCGTGTACTCCAGCTCGGCGGTCATCTCCGGCGCGGTGTGGTGGCGCCGTACGTCGACCTGCATCTCCATGTAGCGGGTGTGGTCGTCCCGTACGTGATAGAGATCGCGGGGCAGCGAGTGGATCGGCCGCGGGTCCCCGAGCATCTCGCAGTCCAGACCGATGACATGCGAGACGATGTCCCGCACCGACCAGCCGGGGCACGGGGTGCGCCGGTTCCATTCGCCCTCGACGAGCGGCTGCACCAGCTCGGCTATGGCCTCGATGGAGTGGGTCCAGGCATCGGCGTAGTTCTGAAGGCTGGGATGGACGGTCACGGGACCCCTCGGCGGTTCTGCGGTACGCGGGCTGGCGGGCGGCTGCGGGCTGCGTGGGAGGTTCGGCAGCTAAGTTACGCTGCCCGATGGCACCCCGGCAGTGCTTTCGTGTGACGATCGTAGGCCCGTGTTGACGGCTCGAATGCCAGGACGGTGGTACTGTGCGCGCTCCGCCGGCCCGGAGCGCGGTCGATCCGGACGTATCGGCCGGATCCCGCGGGTGGCCCGCCACCGCGCCGGTACGGGAGGAACGCGCCCCCGGGCGGCGATGGTGCGGGTGGGAGTGCCGGTCCGGGAGTGGCACCCTTGAACCATGAACGACGCGACCCCCGCCCCCGCCCGCCGCGCCCGTGTGCGCGCCCCCGAACTGATCGGCAAGGGCGGCTGGCTCAATACGGGAGACACCTCCTACACCCTGGCCGACCTGCGGGGACGCATCGTCATTCTCGACTTCTGGACGTTCTGCTGCATCAACTGCCTGCACGTCCTCGACGAGCTGCGGGAGCTGGAGGAGAAGCACCGGGACACCGTGGTGATCATCGGCGTCCACTCGCCGAAGTTCGTCCACGAGGCCGAGCACCAGGCCGTGGTCGACGCCGTCGAGCGGTACGAGGTGCACCACCCGGTCCTCGACGACCCCGAGCTGGCCACCTGGAAGCAGTACGCCGTACGGGCCTGGCCCACGCTCGTCGTGATCGACCCCGAGGGGTACGTCGTCGCGCAGCACGCCGGTGAGGGGCACGCGCACGCGCTCGCGAAGCTCGTGGAGGAGCTGGAGGCCGAGCACGCGGCCAAGGGGACGCTGCGGCGCGGGGACGGTCCCTACGTGCCGCCGGAGCCCGTCGCGACCGATCTGCGCTTCCCGGGGAAGGCGGTGGAGCTGCCCGGCGGCCGTCTGCTCGTCTCGGACTCGACCCGCCACCAGCTCGTGGAGCTGGAGGCGGACGCGGAGACCGTCGTCCGGCGGATCGGCAGCGGGCAGCGCGGCTTCGGGCCCGACGCGTTCAGCGAGCCGCAGGGGCTGGCGACGCTGCCCGACGGGCGGGTGATCGTCGCGGACACCGTCAACCACGCGCTGCGTACGTACGACCCGGTCAGCGGTGCGATCGAGACCGTCGCCGGGACCGGCGCGCAGTGGTGGCAGTCCGCGCCCACCTCGGGCCCCGCCCTGGAGGTGGCCCTCTCCTCGCCGTGGGACGTCGCCTGGTGGGCGGACCGGGTGTGGATCGCGATGGCCGGGGTGCACCAGCTCTGGACGTACGACCCGGCCACCGGGACCGTCGAGGCGGCCGCCGGCACCACCAACGAGGGGCTGGTGGACGGGGACGCCGCCGAGGCGTGGTTCGCGCAGCCGTCCGGGCTCGCGGCGGCCGGGGACCGGCTGTGGATCGCGGACTCCGAGACCAGCGCGCTGCGCTACGTCGAGCGCGCCCCCGACGGGGACGGGTTCGTGATCCGTACGGCCGTCGGCACCGGGCTCTTCGACTTCGGGCACCGCGACGGCCCGGCCGCGCAGGCCCTGCTCCAGCACCCGCTGGGGGTCACCGCGCTGCCCGACGGCTCCGTCGCGGTCTGCGACACGTACAACCACGCGCTGCGCCGCTACGACCCGGCGACCGGCGAGGTGACGACGCTCGCCACCGATCTGCGCGAGCCGAGCGACGCCGTGCTGGTGGGGGAGGACATCGTCGTCGTCGAGTCCGCGCGCCACCGGCTGACGCGGCTGCGGCTGCCCGAGGAGGCGGTGCGCGTCGAGTCCGTCGCCCACCGCACCCGGCGTGCGGCGACCGAGGTCGCGCCGGGCGCGCTGCGGCTGGACATCGTCTTCACGGCGCCGAGCGGGCAGAAGCTCGACACGCGGTACGGCCCGTCCACCCGGCTGCTGGTCTCGGCGACCCCGCCGGAGCTGCTGCTGGAGGGCGGCGGCGCCGGTACGGATCTCGGCCGCGACCTGGTGCTGGCCCCGGATGTCACCGAGGGGGTGCTGCACGTGTCCGCGATGGCCGCCTCGTGCGACGACGACCCGCTCAACGAGTACCCGGCCTGCCATGTCCACCAGCAGGACTGGGGTGTTCCGGTCGTGGTCGGCGACGCGGGGACGTCGCGGCTGGGGCTCGTGCTGGCCGGGCTCGACGCGTAGGCCCTCCCGTCCGGATCCCGGCCGGGCTCGGCGGACGGCACGTCAGAAGCGCTCGTCCCGGTCCACCACCGTCGGTGCGACCGGGGTGACGACCGCCCTGCGGCGGCGCGCGATGCTGGTCATGACGGCCGTGCCGATGATGCCCACGGCCATCATGATGACGCCGACCAGGTCGAGGTTGACGCTGTCGAGTTCCCAGTCGGTCGCGAACGTCAGGATCGCGCCGACCGCGATGAGGGTGATGCATCCGCCTATGCCCATGAGGCTCGCCTCTTCACAGGAGTCGTGTCGTACCGGGTGTCGCTCCCGCTTCGAGTACCCCTGACCGGAACGGCCATGCGGGCGG